>NZ_JABUEX010000009.1:0-68942 GCF_013314835.1 Syntrophothermus sp. | reverse complement strand
CGCATTCGGTTGCTAGGAGCCTGGGGCCAGTGTGCTACGGTAAGTCAGGCGGCGGCATCTTTGATGCCGACCTCCAGGCGGACGAAAAAGAGTGGGCCCGGCGAGAGGAACTACTAAAGGCCGGCGGCGAGATTGATCTGGGGGTCAACTGGGAGTATCCGGACCCTGGGAATATGATCGCAAGTTACCACATGCGGGTTAGTGTGCGATACAGGGAAGGGGCTTACGAAGCCTATGGCCATATTTTCCTCGCCGGCAAAGAAGCGCAAGAAATAGTCTTTGCCCGTAGCCAGGACTTAAAGCTAGTCTACCGCGAGGCCGTAGCTGCCGGGCCAACGTACACCGCTATGGCCTATCGGGAGCGGCGAGAAGCGGGGAAGGAGGCCATGCGCAAATGGCGTCAAGCGCAGAAGGAGCGGATGGTCGGATGAACCCCGAAGTGGTTTCCCTGGTGCCCCGGGAGACCCGGGACTATGTGGACAGAGTTATTAAGGACTTCGCCCGCGGATTGGTGGGCAGAAACGCCATGATGTATGCCGTGGCGGGCGTCCTTAGAAAATACGGAGTTAAACGGTTACCCCTTGGGCGTTACGAGGCGGTTTACTTCGGCAAGGTTGGAGACTTACCGGTCATTCATATCCAGGGCAGGGAGAAAATGAGCGAAACCTGCCCAGCTTGCGGCAGCACAGCCTGGCGGTACATCAATACCGAGCGAGAATTGGTGTTCAAGGATTACGACATCATAACGGCTTTTTGCCTGGATTGCTCCTGTTTTTACAGGAAGATTGGATGGAAGGTGGATCGACATGCAAGCCAAGCCTAGAAAACAGTTGATCGCGGCTTTTGTTGGGCCTAACAAGGCCTTCAAGGTGTATCTGGCCCAGATGCGGCAAAGCCTCAAGATGGCTAAGGCCGCAAACCAGTAAAGGGGAGGGTGCGTAAATGCCTATCAAGGGAATAAGTGAGGTTCGGCGGCTCCCGCGCCTGGGCAAAATTCGCCTGGGGGTCAAAGAGACCAGCCAAAAGACCGGAAACCCTTATCCAAAAGCAGTTGATTATTTCGTGTGCAACGCGGACCAATCCACATCGGAGGCGGCGGCCCGGGCCTTTCACCAGGTGTACGGGGATAAGCCCCGGGCTCTGGACATCATGTTTCCGGTGGAGGACCGGGACCAGTTTTTCCCCCAGTTCTATCGGCGGTACGGAAGCGGGTCCAGTCTTTTATGCAAAGGCGACGGCGAGACAGCGGTCGAGATCGACAAGGAAACCGGAGAAATCCGGGAGATTGAATGCGACCCCATGGAGTGCGAGTGGGCGGCAAAGAAACATTGCCGCCCGGTAGGCACCTTGCAATTCCTATTGCCAAAAGTACCCGGTCTTGGAGCCTGGCAAATCGACACCTCCAGTTACCACTCTATTGTCAACCTCAATTCAGCCATTGATTTTGTGCGGGCCCTTACCGGTGGGCGGATTGCCATGATACCTCTAAAGCTAATTATCAGACCCAAAGAGGTTCAGGTCGAGGGTAAGAAAAAGGTGGTATACGTCCTGGACCTGGCCCACGAGGAAGTCAGGCTCGAGGAAATCCTGTTGGCCTCCAGAAAGTCCGCGGCCCAATTGCTCCTACCAGCAGTCAACTTTGACGAGGCTCCAGACGACCTCTTCCCGCCTGCGGTGCTCGGCGCACCGGCCCAGAATGCCCTCCCCCAGCCAGCCGGAGAGATCGCCGATAACGGCGAGAGCATCAAGGAGGACGAACCAGATCCAATTGACGAGGCCTTACACCAGGTGTGGGACGCCCTGGGCACACCGCCGGCCAAGCGAAATGCCATCCTCGGCCGGCCGGGACTAGATAAACAGGCCCTTCTTCGGGAATTGCAGGCGGAAATAGCGAAGCGCCAGGCGGCTCAACCGGCTTCTCCTACACCACAAGCTCCTGCACAGCCGGCCAAGACTTCCAAGCCCAGGCAAGCGGCGCTTCCAGCTACGGGGACTAACGGCAAACGGGTCAGCAAGGCCCTATTTTAGAAAGGGGAGAGATTAGAGTGCGACATTACAGTTACACCAGGCTCGGGCTTTTTGAGATATGCCCGCGGGCCTACAAATTGAAGTACATTGACCGGGTTCCAGAGGCCCCGTCAGACGCCCTGATCATTGGGCGCCTGGTGCATGAGATCATTGCCGAGTACGACCGGCACCTTCTGGCCAATAACCTTGAGACGGACATCACGGTACTGCCGGAGATCACCCACCGGGTCTTTTACAGAGAGCCAAACCAATTGGGTTCCAACCGGCTGCCAGAAATCGAGGCTATCATGGAAACCTTTGCCCAAAGCCATATCTTCCACCCGGCGCTAACGGTCGGTATCGAGGAACAGATTAAGATCCAGTTGACGCCGGACATCACGTTTTGGGGCGTTTTGGACCTCCTGGAGATTGACGGCACCACAGCAACTATCGTCGATTACAAAACCGATTGGGCGGTGCGCTCCCAGGCCGAGGTAGAAAAGGACTTCCAGCTTCAGGTTTACGCCTGGGCGGTCACCAAGGAGTATCCCCAGGTGGATACCTTCAAGGCCAGGCTGGAATTTGTCAGGCATGCCGTTATCCGGGAGGTGGAGATTGACGCCGCAGCCGTAGCCAAGACCGAGGCCAAGCTCCTGGGGCTGATTGACCAGGTGGAGAAAGAATGCGAGTTTGCCCCGAGGCCGGGAGCAGGGTGTTCGTGGTGCAGCTACGTTGAGATGTGCCCTGCCCTAAAGAACCTCAACGGGCAGATCATCTGCAAGAGCCAGGAGGATGCAGTTAGGATCGCCGGAGAGTTGGCCCTGCTGGAAAAACAGGTAGCCGACCGCAAAGAGGCCCTCAAACAGTGGTGCACGGTCAACGGCATGGTTGAGGCCAACGGCCTGGCCTGGGGCTTCTACCCCACCATTTCCAAGAGCATCGAGGACCCCAGGAGGTTCGCCGAGATTGTTTCCGGTCTGGGAGATGATCCCTATAACTACCTCACCGTTGACGGCCGCAAGGCCAAGAAACTCTGGAACAAACCCGAGGTGGCCGCCGCCTTGGAGGCCATTTCGGTCGATAAGAGCTATACCACCTTCACAAGCCGCAAGCTGAAGGGGGGCGAGGTTTAAATGAAAATCCACGACCTTCGGCTCGTTAACTTCAGAAACCACGCGGATACCTACATTCCCCTGGAGCGCGTAAACATACTGGTCGGCCTTAACGGAGCGGGCAAAAGCTCGCTCCAGGGGGCCATTGAGTACCTGCTAACCGGGAGGTGTGCATGGACGGACGGACGCGGGGCCGGGGCCGAGGATCTGATCAGGCACGGCCAGAAAGAGGCTGCTGTCGAGGCCACCATCGAGGGCATTGGCAAGGTCCGGCGTACAATCCCTGGGGGCGTAACCGTCGAGGGGTGGAGTGGGACCACGGCCACGGTCCAGAAGGCTATCCTGGAGAGGCTGGGCACTACGGAACGGGTGATTTCGGCGGTGCTCAATACCAGCGCCTTTGTGGAAATGCCGCCCAGTGAGCAGAAGAATATGCTTTTCGCCCTGATGGGCCTTGAATTCGACCAGAAGGCTATTGAGGAGCGGCTGGCGGCGTGGGCAAATACCGGGCTTTTCAAGGACCCCGATAACCTCCTGGTGCGGGTATTCGCCCACTACTACCCAGACGGCCTTGCTGGCGGCGCCGAGGTCTTTGACACCCTGGACAAGACCTTCCGGGAGGCGCGGAGGATTGCCAAGAAGGACCTCAAGGCCCTGGAGGAGCGCGTCAAGTTCGCCGGTGAGCGCAGGACTCAACTACCGGATGGCATCACTTCAAACCACAAGGAAGCCATCCTGAGCCAATTGCAGGAGTTACGGCAGGAGCGAGACCGGTTGGCGATACTCGTAGGCCAGGCTGACATCACGGCCAAGCGCCGGCAAATTCAGGATGAACGGGAGGCCAGAATTAAGGCCGAGTTGGCCCAGGTCGAGGTCATTCTCGCCAGTAACCGCCCTGGGGACGTCGCGGCTTTAGAAAACGAACTGGTCGCAGTACAAAAGGAGTACGAGCGGGCCCGGGCCGAAGCCGAGGGCCTTAACAGGCGCCGGGCTGCCCTGGAGGCCGAGATCGACAGCCAGGCAAGAATGGCGGCGGCCTTAGGGGAGCTTAAAGGGATATGCCCCCTGGCCCCGGGTGAACTGCTATGCCCCCACCCCGAGGAGGACATCGAGGAACTCCGCCGGAGGCTGGAGGCGGAAATAGCCGCCAAGGAGCGCGAGAAGGCCGAGTTGGACGGCGCCCTACACGAAGCACTGGAAGCGATCCAGGATCTGAAATCCAGGCAGGCCGAGATATCGGCGGCCATCACCAGAGAGAAGGAGACGACGGCCGCCATTGAGCGAGCTCGGGCCAGGCAAAAAGAACTGCAGGAGGCCTTGGTCGATGTTGAACAGGAGCGGGCCGCCATCGGCTCGCCCGCGGACGTGACTGAAGCCCAGGAGAAGGTCCGGGAAATCGAGGCCCGCATTGCCAAGGGGGAGAGCCTCCTGGCGGCCATCCAGCAGGAAGAAAAGGCCATAGCCGAGGTCGAGTTCATGAGGAAACACCTGCAGGCCAAAAAAGATGAGGTTGACGCCCTGGAAAAGCTGGTGGAGGCCTTCGGGCCAAAAGGGATCAAGCAGGATATCCTGCGGGAGATAGTAGGCCCAGTCCAGCGGCGGGCAAATGAACGCCTGGCCGAACTGACCAACGGGGAATTCAGCCTCACCTTTGACCTCGAGGGAGACTTTGAGATCAGGGTCCATCGGAACGGGAGCACTACCAGGCTACAGAACCTTTCCACCTCCGAGAAGATGCGGGTCGGGATAGTCTTGCAGGACGTGCTCAATTCCCTTACCGGCCTCGGGATCATGGTGATAGATGATGCCGAGCACCTGGACCCGGACAACAAGGTATTTCTGATCAATACGCTGCTCGGGATGGAGGAATATGGGACCATCATCCTTCTGGCGGCCAAAGGCGAAACAGAGCCAGAAGATCCCGGCATTCCGGGGCTGGCCATATTCGTGGTTGAGAACGGGCAGGTACGCCGGCTGGTGGGGAGAGAAGCGGCATGACGCACCAGGACCTTTTATTCAAGAGATTAAGCCTAATCGATGACGAGAGGAAGCGGCAATTTACAAAGCTTTGCCTGCTGATGGCGCCAGATTATTTCTGGAGGGTGCCGGCATCGTCAACAGGCAAGTATCACCCCACGTTTGCCGCGGGGGAGGGCGGGCTGGTAAGGCACACTCTGGCGGCTATCGAGATCGCTGAGGAGCTTTTCCCAGCCTACCCGCCCCTGGGGCGGCTTCCCCACAGGGATGACATCCTGGTGGCTCTTTTTCTGCATGATACTTTGAAACGCGGGGTCGATAACGCCGAGTACACCAGAGACGACCACTCATTTACCCCGGCCGGTTACTACCGAAGGCACCTGGCCGTAATCGGGCATCGCGATTATAAGCGCATCATGAGCTATATCGCCACTCACATGGGGATATGGACACCAGGCGGCAGAACACCGGCAAGGAAATGGGGTTACCGGATTTCGCCGGCGGAATTCGTTCACCTCTGCGATTACCTGGCCAGCAGAAAAGGGCTGGAGCGGATCTTTGGGGGTGGAGAGCGATGAGGCCTATAGAGATACCTATTCCGCCCCATATCCAGGCCACTCTGGAGCCCGGCGCCCGGGCCTTCAGGTTTGGGGAGTGCTTGGTGATCGTTGGGCATTCGCCGGACGGGTGGCACCTTAGCATTGGCCACCCGCGGCGATACCCAACGTGGGATGAGATCTCAAAGCGGCCAGATACCTTCTCACGCCCCACAATGTGACCATGGCCATGATCCTGCCACCACCCGAGGAGTACGTTAACATCCACGAAAACTGCTTTCATCTATGGCAAATCGAAGACCCACGGAAAAGGCTGGTGGTGGCGAGATGATCCTATTTAAGTCAGAGCATATCCAGCCAATTTTGACAGGGGTAAAGACCCAGACCAGGCGCACCGGTAAATGCCGGTGGCGCCCTGGGTCCATCCACCAGGCGAAAACCGACTTTAAGAAGGGCAGCAAGCCTTTTGCCCTACTCCGCATTGTTTCCGTCCGCCAGGAGCGCCTGGGGGACATCTCTGAGGACGATGCAAAGAGGGAAGGCTACCCAACTGTCGAGGCTTACAAGGAGGTTTTTAAGCGGATTTACGGGTGGTGGAATCCCGACGCCGAGGTATGGGTCGTTGATTTCGAGGTGGTGAGCCCATGAAACCCCTCGATGAATGCCTCTATTACATTGTCAGAGCCGATGGTGGTGGTATCCCGGAAAAGGATGTTTATTTTAACGACGCCCTAGCCCATATCCGGGAGAAGGGCTTTGAGAACCTTGAGCTTTGCGCGGTTGAAATCAGGGCGCTTATCAATGCCGCCCGCCGGCGGGGCCGGCTAAAAGAGCTTGATGAGGCGGTGGGATTATGAACCGGACTAAAATCGAATGGACCGAGGTGACCTGGAACCCGGTCACAGGCTGCACACCAGTTAGTCCAGGGTGTGAGCACTGCTACGCAAGACGAATGGCCACAAGGCTCCGGGGGCGGTTCGGGTACCCAGCGGATAATCCGTTTCGCGTCACATTGCATGAGGATCGGGTCGAGGAGCCTTTGCGGTGGCGTAGACCCCAGATGGTATTCGTATGCTCCATGGGAGATCTCTTTCACCCGGAAGTGCCAGACCAGTTCATTGCAAGGGTATTTGGCACTATGCGGTACGCCTTGCATCATACTTTCATGGTGCTTACCAAGCGGCCCGAACGAATGGCCGCATGGTTTAGCCAGATTTGGGAACGCCCCGGAGAGGGCTATAAGCGATTTGGTCACGAGCGACGCCCAGGTGGCATTGAGGGATACATTGTTGCCGAGGCTGACAGATGGCCACTTCCCAACGTATGGATTGGCGTCACAGTCGAAAACCAGGAAATGGCAAGTAAACGCATTCCGATCTTGCTTCAGGTCCCGGCGGCGGTGAGATTTGTTTCAGCAGAGCCATTACTGGGACCAGTGGACCTAAGTGAATGGCTAAAAGAGGTCCGATACTGCGAAATGCACGGGCAGCTTTGCGATGAGGGGGTAATTTGGGATAACAACGGCCAGCTTCTCTGTAAATACTGCAAAAGGCCAGTTGAGCGATTTCACCTACTTAACTGGGTCATAGTCGGCGGTGAAACCGGCCCCGGAGCCAGGCCCATGCACCCGGACTGGGTACGGAATCTGCGCGATCAGTGCAAAGATGCGGGCGTTACGTTCTTCTTCAAGCAGTGGGGCGAGTGGATGCCGCACGACGGCTGCTGGGACGAGCCTCACCAAAAGATCATCATGGCGCCAGACGGAGAGATTCGCGAACCATACCACGGTTGGGGCCTGGATCAGTGGGAGCGCGGATGGGAGTTCATGGTGCGCGTCGGCAAGAAGCGTGCCGGCCGCCTTCTCGACGGCCGGGCGTGGGACGAGATGCCCAGTCAGGTGGTGGCGCCATGATCAACTGGTCGAAAGTTTCAGTGGCAGAAGTTAAGGCCAAGGGAAAGAGGCTCGGTTCCATTATGGGCCCACTGACCATGGACGAGTTCACTATTTGGCGCTACCAGGGTCACACAGTCATGATTTGCGAGGTTGGCGATGAATTTTCCCTTGGACCGCATATTTGCACGGTACTCCAGGGAGAACGGATCGTCTGGATGGACCCGGTTGCGAGTGCTGGGGCGGCGATCCTGGCGGCAAGGGGGAAATAGCATGGGTAAAATGCCCTGGCTAAAGCTTTATACCGAGATCAGAACTGACCCTAAGATGCAGGCCTTGTCAGATGCTGAATTTCGGGTCTGGATAAACCTCTTGTGCCTTGCTGCAGAGTCCAAGGTGCGCGGGGTTATATGCATTGATCAGGGTATCCCCTACCCAGATGAGGCTCTGGCCAGGGCGATGTATACCGATCCCGACACACTAAAGGGCGCCCTGGCAAAGTTTATAAAACTTCGAATGGTCGAGATCGATGACGACGGGATTATCTATTTGATTAACTTTGACGCAAGGCAATATGATAAGCCTTCTGACCGACCGGAGGCCGTTGCCGAACGGGTAAGACGACATAGAGCCAAAGCCAAGGCTGAAGCCGAAAGGCGGGCCGTTCAGGAGGATGCCGCGGCAAAAGAAGGCGTTACTAAGAATGATTGTAACGCTGATGTAACGCCTTTGAAACGCCAAAGTAACACACTAGATAAAGAAGAAGAAAAAGATAAAGAGAGAGATAATAACCCCCCTAAATCCCCCCAAGGGGATGTTTTGCCGCCCCCATCAGACGCCAAAGCCAAGGCTGAAGCCGAAAGGCGGGCCGTTCAGGAGGTTTTTGAGCACTATTGCCGTGTGATCAAACCCGTGAAGCTTACAGAAAAGCGTAAGGCTAAAATCAAAGCTCGCCTGGCGGATTTTACCGTTGACGAGCTAAAACGGGCCATTGATAACCTGGCCCGGGACCCATGGATTATGGGCGACAATGAGCGCGGCAAATTCTACGCCACCATCGAGTATGTTTTCCGAAGCACTGAAAAAACCGAGGAGTGGATAAACAAGTTCGATGGGAGAAAGGGAGTGAAGCAAAATGGACAAGATCGCCAACCTCCTCGAGCATCTCCAAGCGCGGATGCGGGAGCGGGGGTTGACCTCAACAAGTTCCTCTGGAAGGGAACATAAGTACCAATGCCCAGATTGTCAAGACCGGGGAATTATCTTGAACGATGACGGCACAGCCCAGATATGCCATTGCCAGGAACAGAAGCGCCTCGAAAGGCTTTTTAAAAGCAGCCAGATCACGCCGGCCTTTAGAGGCAAGACCTTTGACAACTTCATAACGGTCGGCCGACCTCCGGCGGTCAGGGCTATGTACGATTGCGCTAAGGATTACGCCGACAGGTTTCATGAGCTGCGCGGCCAGGAGAACAACTGGCTGGTCCTCCTGGGGGAACCCGGGTCGGGCAAAACCCACCTGAGCATGGCAGTGGCAAACCGGCTACTTTCCCAGGGGATTACGGTACTCTACTTCCAGCATGTTGAGGGCCTTGGGGAATTGAAAGATGCCTTGGCCAGGCAAGGGGAAGCCCGCATCACGACCAAGCTCGAGCAGATGAAAAAGGCCACCCTTCTGGTTTGGGATGACCTGTTCTGGGGAAAGGGGTATCCCAAGGATTTTGAGTTAGAGGTTGCCTTTGAGGTCCTGAACTACCGATACCTTAACCTTTTGCCCACGATCATCAGCAGCAACCGGACCCACCTCCAGTTATTGGAGATAAACGACACCATTGGGTCCCGGATTATTGAGCGGGGCAAGGGCCACATGGTGGTAGTTCAAGGCCGCGAGGCCAATTATAGACTGGCGGGGGAGGGTTAAGTGATGGGGAGTTGACACCCTTGTGCCCTATATGCAGCGGGAAGTTATTCCAGGTTAACTTTGGGGATGAGCAGTTATGGTGGCGGTGCATGGACTGCGATATCGTATTCCAGTTTCATGAGTACCGCTACCAGAATGGAGAATTGGTGCGCTTTTCGGTGTGGAAACGGGAAAACCACCATAAAAGGGAGGCGCTGAACAATGCCGGCCACGAGTGATATAGCTTCTAGGCTGGAAACAGCAGGGTTTGATGATTTCTGCATCGACTACGAACGGGGGATTGCTATCGTGTTCTTTGAGGGTCTACTTGCCAGAGAAACCCCCGCCAGACAGCATTTGGAACAGGAGCGCCGTCGGCGGGAATTCCAAGAGCGGTACTACTGGGCCGGTTACGAATTGCGGAGGAGGGACCGGGATGGGGTGGAGGAAAAAGCGGGTGCTTAAAACCCAGCAGCCGGCAAAATCCATGACAGAATTCTTTGTTGGTCATGCCAGGAATACCGAATACGTGTTTTCAGTGACCATGATCCCCAGGGTAGAAAACAGGGTCCGGAAGGACGGCGGGATCTGGAGCGGTGGTTATGCCATGGTGACCCTGCTTAACCTGACCAGAAAAACATATTTCTTGCCCATAGGCGGGCCGCCCTTGGGATGGGAGTATATCGCCGAGAAGTACGATCTCGACGACGAGGAGGCCATGGGATTTACAGAGGTCATCGGCCGAGTTTTGGGGCGGGAGGTCAGGCTGCCGGAAACCTTCCGGCTGGAGCCGTACCGCACGGAGCGCTGCCTGCGGGTAATCCCGGGAGGGCGGGCCAATGGCTAAAGCGGGCTTAATCGATAAATGCCAGAGATGTCTAAAAGCCGATAAAAGGGCCAATCGGTGCCAGGCGTTCACCGATCCGGAATACATGTGGCGGACCGGGCAGTGTTGGGGGTATAAACCGAAGTTGGCCGTTTACCTTGCCGGCAGCGTTAACGGCCACGACTCCTGGGAGGCGGTTACCGAGTGGCGCTTATATGCGGCAGGGGTATTGGAAGCGGCCGGCTACCATGTACTTAACCCGGTCAGAGGCCGGAAACCAACGGATACGGACTCAAAGGATATTGTGGAACGGGACCTTCGAGATATCAGCCAGGCCGACATCCTCCTGGTAGAGATGGACCATGAAAACAGGGCCTACATCGGGACGGCGATGGAAATCCGGTACGCCTGGGAGAGAAACAAGGAGATTATCCTATGGGGCCGGGCTAATAGTGGGAGTCACTGGCTTAAATACCATGCCACCGCCTGGTTCAAAAATCTCGAAGAGGCCCTGGAGTACCTCAGAGAAAGGGGGAGACAACTCTATGGCGGTGACAGTCAGAGAGTTGAGAGAAGCCCTCGACGAATGGCGAAGGGCACAGCAAGAGTTCGGAATGGCCGAACCGGAGTTTGTGGAAGCAGCGGCATATAAACTTACGGCGGCCGAGAAGCGATATGACGCACTAATCAAGTTGGCTAAGAAAGAGGGGGTCATTTATGAAGCCAGTTAGCATTGAGCACCTCAGGAGGGAATGACATGAGGAAGATAGATTTGGTTGGCAAGAAATTCGGAAGGTTAACGGTTATAGGCCAGGCAGATGTAAAAAGAAGGAATTTACATTGGGAGTGCCAGTGCGAGTGCGGAAATATCGTTGTGGTGGCAGGAGTGAATTTAAAAAATGGCCATACGAGAAGCTGTGGGTGCTGGAAAAACGAGTTAATGGAAACATTTGGTCGCAGGACAACAACCCATGGTTTGAAGCGACACAGACTATATCGTATTTGGAGCAAGATGAAGGAACGATGTAACAACCCTAGAAGCAAATTTTACGAACTCTATGGTGGTCGCGGCATAAAGGTATGTGAGGAATGGGCCAATGATTTCCAGGCGTTTTATGATTGGGCAATGGCTAATGGGTACCGGGAGGGTTTGACTATAGACAGGAAAAACAACGATGGGGATTATGAGCCGGAAAACTGCCGATGGGTAACCCGAAAAATACAAAACAACAATGTGAGGCGCAATGTTTTATATACGGTTAACGGAGAAACGCACACCCAAAGAGAGTGGGAAGAGATCCTCGGGATGAGACGCGGTAGTTTATATAAGATACGCCAAAAAGGAGAAAGAGTTGAGGAATTTATTCTAAAAGCGATATCTGAGAGGAGCAGGTTAAAGGATGAGCAGGTTGTTTAATAGGATTAAAGGCGGCCTTTATGGTGTTGCCATAGGGGATGCTTTAGGTGGGACTCTTGAGTTTATAAGCCGTGACAAAATCCGGGAGAAATACGGGGTATTACGGGACATCGTGGGCGGAGGCTGGCTCAACCTCCGCCCCGGGGAATGGACGGACGACACAGAGATGAGCCTGGCCGTGGCCGAGGGGATTATAGCCGACCCAGATGACCCGGTTCCATATATCGGGCAGGCCTTTATCAGGTGGCGGAATACCAACCCGCCAGACATAGGAACCACCATCAGGGCAACATTCAGGATTTGGGACCGGGATAACCTCACTCACGAGCAATGGCATGTTGCGGCCGAGCGGGCCCACCGGCAAATGGGAGGCATGAGCGCCGGCAACGGAGCGCTGATGCGGACTCTGCCGGTGGGAATCGCCTACCGATTGATACCTGACGTTTACCGCTTTGCCGTGAATATAGCACGGATGACGCACTGGGACATAAAGGCGGCTCTTACTTGCGCCGTCTACTCTTTGGCTGTGCGGAACATTTTTGAAGGTGCAGCAGACTGCTATGAAGCCATAGCTGAGGCCGTCCATCTGGTGCGAGAGATAATAGCCAGGAAAGATTACAAGGAAGCGCTAAGAGAGATTGCGGAAAGCCCCATCAATCGTGATGGGAGTAACCTTAGACCAACCGGGTACACAGTAGACAGTTTTCACTGCGCCATATGGTCGGTGGTGGTGGCCAAGGACTTCGAGGACGCAGTGGTCCGGGCCGTAAACCTTGGTGGAGACGCGGACACCATCGGAGCTATTGCCGGCGGCTTGGCCGGGGTCTACTGGGGATATAGGGCCATCCCGGACCGCTGGTTGGAGAAGTTTACACCGGAACGGCGGGCCAGGCTGGACCGAGCGGCGGAGGGGCTACTCAAGGTCCGGGAAGGTCATTGAGGAAAGGGGCTGGCGAAATGGCTCAGCAAAAGATACGGGCCGATTTAATCCTTCGGGAGATAGCCAAACGGCACGCGCAGAACAAGGACCTATTTATCACTGAGGTTAAGGATGGCCCAACAATGTGGGGAGAACATCGCCGTATAGATGCTATCGCGATTAAGCGTAGTTGGCGCCACCCGTGTATTACCGGGTACGAGGTCAAGGTTAGTAGAAAGGACTATGAGAGGGATGAGAAATGGCCTGGCTATAGAGAGATTTGCCATAAGCTGTATTTTGCCTGCCCGGCGGGATTGATCCAACCCGAGGAGCTACCAGAAGACGTGGGGCTGATTTGGTACAACCCGGAAAAGCGGACCATCTTTACCAAGAGGGCGGCCGTCTTTCGCGATATAGAAATTCCATGGCAGATGCTCTACTACTTGGTTATTTGCCGGACGGACAGTGATCGACATCCGTTCTTTTCCAGCGAAAGAGAGTTCTTGGAGGCATGGGTGGAGGACAAGGAAGAAAGGCGCTGGCTAGGGACGGTTGTAAAGAGTAAGATGGCCGAAGCAATAACTGAGTTGGAACAACAAATTAGGGAGCTTAAGCGGGAAAAAGCAAAATACGAAAGGGCGGAACAGGCGCTTACTCAGGTCCATGAGATTATGCGCCGGGCAGGGTTAAACGTCAATTACAATTGGCTGGAGGAACTAGAAAGGGCATTGAGGTTTAAGGTGCCGCCATACCTGCTAAGTAGTTTAGAAATTGTAGAGCGAGAAGTGGAGCGGATAAAAAGCTTAGTAAATCAAAACAACCTGGGGGTGGCAGGATGAATAAGCTTATGAGAAATCGTAATCGCTACACCGGAGACAATCCCGGAACTGAAGTCCAGGAAAGGTACAATCATAATTATACTCCCCGGCAAAGGTATTGCATCGAAATTAAGACTGGCCCCAGAGAAAAAATCAAACTATCGTTCGCTTATTCGGCAATGCGGCAGGGGTTGTTGGAAAAGCTGGGCCAGGCCAAAGAGGAACTGGAGATAAGGCTTTTTACCGAGACGGAGAGTGCGGAGGTAACAGAATGATTAGCGCCCAGGCCAACCGGGGTCGACCGCTTGAAGAACTGATCATCATGGCCAACCGGCAGTACCGAGCGCAATGCCGGGCGGTAATACATAAAGTACCCACCGCCTGGATACCCCTCCGGGATAGCCGGGGCCGGGTAGTAAACGCCAAGGTGGAAGAAAAGGCCGCGGTAGATTTCTTAGGGACCTACCGCGGTCGCTCTCTCGCATTCGACGCCAAACATTGCTCAGGGGAACGCATCAGGTGGGACAGGCTGGAGGATCACCAAGCCCAGTTCCTTGAGGATTGGACCAGAGACGGCGGCATTGGGTTCATTCTGGTCGGCTTTGGAATGGAGCGCTTTTTTGTGGTTCCATGGACGGTATGGAGGGAAGGGCTGCTGGCCTGGAAGTACGAGGGAGGTCAGGCCTCTATTTCGCTTAAACAGATGGCTCCGGATTGGGAGGTTAGGTTGGGTAATCGAGTGGCGCTTGATTATTTGCAGGTAGTGGACAGCCTGTGGTTTTCGGAGGGAGGGAATGAGATTGACCAAAAAAGAAAAAGAACGCCTCAGGTATTGCCTCATGGCTAACTGCCGGGATTACCGGCGGTGCCAGGTTAAGTGGGGCAAAGACTGCGTAAGGCACATGGGGAAGAAGATACCGAGATTAGGTGAATGGCCGCGTGATGGAAGGCGGGAATATCGGAGTGCCGGGCGCCTGGTTATTATCGGGGGCCCCGGAGAGGAGATTAGAGTGCTGCGGGCCAGCGGTGACCCGTATTTTGGATAAGAGGCTAAGGGGGTAGGTGCGGTGACTATCACCATCTACGAATATATCCTCGTTACCCAACCTGGTGTACTGGCCTTGCTCAGGCAAGCCGGATTACTGGTAGATCCGCCAATAGCAGAAGAAACGCGAGAAGACGATTTTACTTATAAAGAAATAGTGGCCTTAATGCGGCATGACCGGTGGAAGCGGATTAGGGGCGCTCTTCGGCAGATCTACCCGGGGAGGGTGATCGGATGAGGGCACAGCAAGCCGAACCTGCCCCCAACATCACACCCAAAATGGTGGACTGGATACTTTACAATATGCCGGTGTTGCGGGACCAGATAGAGGCCATTGAACCGCGAACCTCAACCTCGGTGGTTGTGCTTAGCAGGCAAAACACGAGGGACCCGGTCAGCGGGGTGGAAAAAGTGGCGATAAAACGAGCGGCTCTTTCTTCGGTTTTAGATGCCGCTACCCGGGGGATAAAGGCTTTACACCCGGAGCAGCGCAAGGTGTACCGGATGAGGTACAGGGCGCACATGACTTATAAGCAGATCAGCCACCGGCTTTATATAAGCGAGGAAACCGTGGGCCGGAGACTTGCCGAAGTCCGGGCTGTTGTGGGGCAGTATCTCCAACAAGTTTCCCCCTCCGACCTGGTGGAATTTGCCCGATTTTTTGAGTAAGGTTCTTGACGGAAAATTGACGGATCTGCAAACCCCGGAAGCATTGATAATACTGGGCTGGAGGGATGCCGTCCGTTTCACCAACTTGACGGATTTTTGACGGTTTTTTGGCCCTGCTGCGTGACGGCTTTGTGGTATAATTTACCCAAGCGCAACTATGCCCGAACACTGATAAAGGGGGAGTCGATGGCGCCGTCGGTTCCCCCGCTGAACCATACATAAGAGCCGCCCGGCAATAGAAATCGGGCGGCTCTTGCTTTGGGGTGGAATTGTGGCCAATCTTCGTTTCTTCGACGCCCTGCCAGCCTACTACGGCGGCAAGAGAAAACTGGTCAAGGCCATTTTCAAGGTGGCTCCACCGGCAAGCCAGGCGCCTACCTTTGCGGATGCATTCCTGGGCGGCGGAGCGGTGTCAGTAATGGCCAAGGCCCTGGGCTACCGGGTTCTTTGCAATGACATCGCCCAGCGGTCCTATATTGTTGGCAAGGCCTTGGTGGAGAACAACCGGTGAAGCTTACGGACGAGGACATTAACCGGCTCTTTCTAGAGACCGAGAACGACGGGTTTATAAGGGCCAACTTCAGCCCCACTGTTATCCTTTCAAAACATGCGGACTTTCTGGATAATGCTTTTGCGCTGGTAAGGGCAATGGAAGAAGGACACAAGAAATACCTTTTGCTGCTTTTGTTGGTCAAATACATCTTTTCCATGCGGGAGTATAGGAAATTCTCTACACCAAACGCCTTCAACATCCCCATGGAGGAACGCCGCATTGAGTGGATTAAAAACCGCACTTACCATGCGAGCATAAAGGCTGCCCTAAAGCCCATTCCTGACGCGCTCCGGGAGCTTGCCGGTGCAGTTAATCGCGGAGTGATAGACAACGCCCAGGACAATAAAGCATATAGGTTAGACGCCAGGGAGTTCTTGCCGGCTATTCAAGCGGATGTAGCTTACTTCGACCCGCCTTATGCCGGAACCATGGCCTACGAGGACAATTACCATGCTCTGGATCAGATGCTGGAAGGCAAGATATTCCCGGCCCAAAAGAGCGAGTTCTCCCGCAAGGACGGGATGAAGTTCCTGGACGAAGTATTCCGAGCGGCCCGCCATATTCCCATCTGGATCGTGAGCATGGGGAACGCCGGCGGGGCGAATGACCTGGGCGAGTTGCAGGAAATGGTCGCCCGGTACCGGCGGACGGAGACCTACCGGATCAAGTACCGGCATATACCTGCGGTGGCCACCGAGGAGCACCAGGCCAAAAACGAGGAATACCTCATCGTAGGGAGGCCTTACTGATGGGAGAAGTTAGAACAACTGAAGTTAGATTACTGCCGATAGACAAGATCAGGCCTAACACCTATAACCCAAACAGGATCGACGAAAAGAATCTGGCCAAGCTGAAAGCTGATATTCAGCGCAAAGGGAAGGTCCCGCCCATTGTGGTGCGGCCGGTAGGGCCTGAGGAATGGGAAATTGTTGACGGGTATCATCGCTGGCTCATTCTGAAAGACTTGGGCCATACCAGGGTGCCGGCGGTGGTCTGGGAGATAGACGAGACCGAGGCCAAGCTGAAAACCCTGCAACTGAATTACCTGCGGGGAAACGCCGTTCCCATTCGCCTGGCAAACCTTATCCACGACCTCAACCGGACCATGACCCTGGAGGACCTGGAGGCAGCCCTCCCCTACGAGAAGGCCGAGTTAAAGGACAGCCTGGCCCTGCTTAAACTGCCCACGGATATTGACAAGGTCGTTGAGGAACGTGCCGAGAAAGAGCGGCGGGCAGAGCCGATCTTCATCTCGGCCACCATCTACAAGGATAAAGAGAAAAGCCTACACGATTTCGTGGAGCAGGCCATGCTGGAGAGCGAGGCCACGTTCTGCGAAATAAAAATCAAGATCGAGTGCCCTGCCGGGGACCATGACCTGGTATTGAACGCCATGCAAAACCTGGCCAAGCTGGACCGGGGGCGGGACGACCTGGCCGGCGAAAATGCCCCCGTAGTGACTCGGTTCGCTCTTTTCCCGGAACAGCTTCATGTGGTGGATCAGGCTCTGCAGCATGTAATCAAGACCCAGGGTTTAATGAAGAACCCGCGTGGCCAGGCCCTCGAGCTTATCTGTGCTGACTACCTGGCCGGGGCCATAGCCGCAGAGGAAGGCGAGGAAGATGGGCAAGTACCAACTTGGACCCAACAAGAAAATAATCGAGCGGCGCAAGAAAGTAATGCGCCTCCGGTTCGTCAAGAGATGGCCGATAGACCAGATCGCTCAAGTACTCGGCGTAAGCGTAAAGACCATTGAGCGCGATATTAAGGCCATCGTGGAGCATAACAACCTGGTTGCCAGGGATGACCTTAAGCAGCCGGTGGAGCGGACCCTCTGGGAAGCCACCCTGAACTATCATGAGCGCCAGATGCTTCGGTGGCAGGAGTTTGCCAACGCCAAGGACCCAGGGGTAAAAAACCGGATACTGCGGGATATCCAGGCTGATGAGGAACAGCACTACAAGCTCCTGCAGAGCCTGGGGGTCGTAGAACGGGTGCCTGAACAGGCCGTGGTTACCACTGAAAGCTGGGAGGACAGGATCAGAAGGCTGCAGGCCGAGCGGGCGGCGGCCGCAGAAGCAGCCGGGCAGGGGGCAGATGACGAAGATGACACGGAATAGGCAGTGGTCAGCATGGCCGAGAAAATCAGCGAGCAAAACTTCTTGGACCCGGTCTGGTATATCGAAAATTTCTTGTGGATCAGGAGTAAGAACAAGCGGATAGTACCCTTTTACCTAAACCCGGTCCAGCGGCATTATATGGCCCATAGAACAAAGCGGGATATTGTTCTCAAAGGTAGGCAGCATGGTTTCTCCACCCTCAAGTTGGCCGAATACCTGCACGACACCATAACCAACGAGGCCACCCATACCAAGATAGTGGCCCACAAGCGCGAAGCGGCGGGTAAACTGCTGGCCGCCTTGAAGCTGATGTTCTTCCGTATCCCGACCGAGTTCCGGCCGCGGGTGCGGTACGACAACAAATACGAGTTCACGTTCCCTGACCTGGAAAGCCAAATTACCATCGCCTCGGCCACCGAGGACGCCGGCCGCTCCGAAACGATAAACAACCTGCTGGCCACCGAAGTCGCCTTCTGGCCAAACGCGGAAGAAACTCTGTCCGGACTTTTGGAGGCGGTGCCGGCGAGCGGCAACATCTGCATTGAGAGCACGCCCAACGGAGTGGGCGATCCTTTTTACGCGGAAGTCCAGAAGGCCAGGGCCGGGCAGAGCGAGTTCAAACTCCACGAATACCCGTGGTGGGCAAACCCAGAATACAGGATGCCATTGAGGCCCGGGGAAACCCTGGAGCCCTATTCGGACGAGGAGCTTAACCTTATTGCCAACTATAACCTCACGCCGGAACAGATTAAGTGGCGGCGGGCTAAAATCCAGCGATTAGGGCCCAGAAAGTTTGCCCGGGAATATGAGTGCAACTTCCTGCAAAGTGGCCGGCCGGTGTTTGATGCCACGATTATCGAACGCTGGCCGAAGAAGGAGCCCATATACCGAGACAATTACCTGCGGGTATGGGAACGACCCAAGCCCGGGGAGCGGTACGCCATTGGGGTGGATACCTCGGAGGGCTTGCCGGACGGAGACCGGGCCTGCGCCCAGGTTTTCAAGATGTCCACCTGGGAGCAGGTTGCCATCCTTCACGGGGCACTGAAACCACAGGTGCTGGCGGTCTACGTGGACCGGCTGGCCAGGGAATACCGCCAGGGCCAGCCATACGGCGTCGTCCTCGGGGTAGAACGCAACAACCACGGTCACGCGGTGCTGGTAAAGCTGCTGGAGTTCGAAACCCCAGGGCTTTATTTTTACAAGCCTCAACATCCGGGGTGGGACACAAACTCTGCGACCAAGTTTATGATGGTGGACGAGGCCGAGGAGGCAGTCCGTCAGGGGTTCATTACGGTCTATGATGAGGCAACCAAGGGCGAGATGATCGCCTTCGAATGGAAGGACGACGGCAGTGCGGGGGCCCCGGACGGGGAAGGAAATTACGATGATACGGTAACAGCCCTGTGCATAGCCTGGCAGATGCGGAAAGCCACGCCGTGGCAGATCTGGGAGCCCGGCGGAGGCGAAGGCGGCCGGGCTTTGATTATCGGGTAGGCAGGTGAGAGTAATGGCCGAAAGCCAGGAACAAGCCTTGCAGGCGACCATCTACAAAGCCCAGGTGCTTGGCGGCAAGGAGATAGTCACCAGCAACAAACTGGAGGAGGACCCGTTTGCCGGGCTATATGGAGAAGGAGGAGTAATCGAGCCGCCTTATGACCTGCGGGTGCTCACCTTGCTCCCCGAGTATTCTAACATCCTGGGCCAGTGTATAGATGCCATGGAGACCAATATTGACGGGTTTGGCTTTACGCTTGAGCCGGCTGAAGGGGTTACGCCGGGCCCAGACGGGAAATATCCTCCCGAGGTGGAGGCCGAACGGCGCCGCATAAAGAACTTCTTCCGGTATTGTAACCCGGACGAGAGCTTCACGAAGATCAGGAGGAAAACCAGGCGAGACCTAGAGACGACGGGCAACGCCTACTGGGAGATACTGCGGAACGGCAAGGGCGAAATTGCCGGGATAGAGTACCTGGAAAGTTACACCATGCGTCTTACTCCGCTAGATCGTGAACCGACTGATATGGTCTTGCGGGTTAAAAGGGATGACAATAGTTATGAGGAAATCCCTCACCGCAAAAGGTTTAGGCGGTTCGTCCAGATCAGGGACGGCAAGACGGTGTACTTTAAGGAATTTGGCGATCCGAGGCTAATAGACGCCAAAACCGGCAAGGTCCTGACCGAGGAGGAGGCAAAAAAGCCGGACGTTGTACTGGCCACCGAGGTTATTCACTTCAAAATCTACTCCCCGCGGTCGCCTTATGGTGTGCCTCGCTGGATTGGAACCATCCTTGCCGTCCGGGGTAGCCGACAGGCTGAAGAGGTTAACTATGAGTATTTCGATAATAAGACGGTTCCGCCTCTGGCCGTTCTTGTTTCCGGCCGGCTTGCCTCGGATAGCGTTAAGCGGATAGAGGATTATATCCAGAACAACATCAAGGGGCGCAAGGGGTTCCACAAGATCCTTGTTATTGAAGCCGAGACCACGCCCAACCCCCTAGCGCCGGCGGGCCAGAAGGCAGGCATTGAAATAAAACCCCTGACCGAAGCCCAGCAGAAGGACGCCCTGTTTGTTGAGTACGACGAGAAGAACCAGGAAAAAGTGCGCTCGGCTTTCCGCCTGCCGCCTATCTATGTCGGGCGAACAAAGGACTTCAACCGCTCCACCGCCGAGGAAAGCAAGCGGGTGGCCGAGGAGCAGGTTTTTGGGCCGGAGCGGGATGACTTTGATTTCACCATTAACCGACTTCTCTTCCCAGCCATGGACGTGAAGTATTGGGAGTTCAAGAGCCTGGCGCCCACGGCGGACAACGCCAAAGACATGACCGAAATGCTCAACGTCTTTGTCAAGGCAGGAATGACCACCAAAGAAGCGCGGCGCATTATGGAGGAAATCCTTAACAAAGAACTTCCCGATCCCAAGGGCGCCGACTGGCTGGAGGAACCCTTGGAGGTTTACCTGGCCAAACTGCGGTCCGGAATAGCTTCCGCGGCTTCCCCGGAAGATGAGGCCCAGGCGGTCAAGAAGTTTGCTAGTTTCCTAATCGAGGTGCGAAAGAGGCTGGAGGAATATGAATTGGGCCTTGCTCAGTAAGGAAGAACGGCGGGAACTGGCCAAGACCATTGACTATATCCTGGATTTCCTCCTTTTCGTACCTGTTCGAAAGGAGGCTGGCCCGGAGCGGCATCTCTTCGGGTCGGGAGCGGAGATGGCGGCCACTGAGGAGAACATCGGCAAGGTCGAGCAGAAACTGGCCCAGGTATTGCTTGAAGGCTGGAATGCCCAGGCGCAAAAAGCCATCAACAAGGGTGCCGCCCTCCTACAGTCTTTTGAGGGCGACATTGACGAGAAGGAAATCAAGCTCCTCCTTAGCACCATCGCTCGGGAAATGGGGTCCGGCTTCCAGGCCATGACCCAGGAGCAAGTAACCAATCTGGTGGGCACCGCTTACATATTGGGCCGGAAGCTGGTGGGCCAGCAGGTGGGCATAGAGCCGAAGCTGGACCTGATAGACGAGCGAGCACGTCAGTGGCTGGCAGACCATACGGTGTTTTGGATCGGGGATTACTACGACAGCCAATTGGGGGAAAACATTGCCAGCACTGTGCGGCAATTGGCCTTGGAGCAAGGCCTGGGCCGGGAAGAAGTAGGCCGGCAGTTAAAAGCCGTGCTCGGCGATCAGTTTGCCAGGAGTGATGTTTACTGGCGCGGTTTAGCTGCTACCACCGTGGGCCGGGCCCGGAACTTCGGCGGGGTACAGAGCATGGTGGAAGCCCAGGTCTCGGAATATGAGATACTGGCCGTTATGGACGAGAGGACCTCCCCCATTTGCCGGTTTATGAATGGCAAGGTGTTTAAGGTGGAGCACGCCGTGGCACTAAGGGACGCCGTATTGAACGCCAAGATGCCGGAGGACATCAAGGCAATTCACCCGTGGCGGCAGGTTAAGGAGGTCCAGTCCTGGAGCACGGAAAAACTGGCGGCGGGAGGAATGGCGCTTCCGCCATATCATTTCCACTGTTTCCCACCAGGAACCACGGTAATGACTATTGATGGACCGCGGCCCATTGAGCAGATTGCAGAGGGGGACCTGGTCCTTACTCATATTGGGCGTTGGAAACCTGTAACGGCAACTATGGTCCGGCCTTATGAGGGTGAACTGATAGTTGTTAACGGCCAGATAACCAGCACGCTTGATCACCCATATCTGGCCTTAACCACTAATGGGATCGAGTGGTTGCCGGCTATTCGTCTTGAGAATTGCTCTCTTCTCCAGGTTGTGCTACAATCGCAATGGAAACCCGGAGGCGAGAGCCATGATCAGCAAAATATGCCAGATATGCGGCAAGGAGTATCAAGTTTTTCCATCCCGCAGCCACGTGAAATATTGTTCGCAAGAGTGTCGGAACCAGGCGAGAGCGAAGGCGTCTACTGGGCGGACCAAGGAAAAACGTTGTCATCATCCCAAGGTGACCCGGGTGTGCCGGCAATGCGGGAAAGAATTTCTGGTTCAAGAGAACCAGGTGAAGCTGGGCAAGGGCATTTACTGCAGCAAAGAGTGCAAGGCCAAAGCTCGGGATACCAGAGTTGCACTGGTCTGTGCGGTTTGCGGGAAACAGTTTCAGAAGAACAGAGCCTATCTGGAAAAGGGCTTTGGGAAATATTGCTCCCGGGCTTGTCGGAACAAGGCCAGGAGCGGGGAAAAGCATTACAAGTGGAACGGCGGGATCAAAATAGGCAAGAGGGGGTATATATACGAGTACCGTCCAGATCATCCCTTTGCCAACAGCCAGGGGTATGTGCCGCAACACCGCCTTGTAATGGAGAAGTTGTTGGGACGATACCTCGTTCCAGAAGAAGTGGTTCATCACAAGAACGGCATAGTGACGGACAACAGGCCAGAGAACCTGATGCTCTTCTCAAACAACTTGGCGCACCTGGAATACCACAAGGAGCAAGACATGAGTTCCAATGGATCCCGGTAGTCTCACTGGAAAGGCAGCGATATC
Source organism: Syntrophothermus sp. (assembly GCF_013314835.1). Classification (NCBI taxonomy): domain Bacteria; kingdom Bacillati; phylum Bacillota; class Clostridia; order Eubacteriales; family Syntrophomonadaceae; genus Syntrophothermus; species Syntrophothermus sp. Next base: position 46,121 of record NZ_JABUEX010000009.1, on the reverse strand, counting down.
GGGGGCCTGTATATAACCTTGAAGTCGAAGACGACGAATCCTACTTTGCCAACGGCTTTGCAGTCCATAATTGCCGGACCACCTATATTGTCTCCGCCTTCGGCGAGGCAATTGCAAGCCATGAGCCTTTAGACATCAAATTTGAGCAGCCAAAGCCCAAAAGCGAACTTCCGTCTATGGACCACCTGGACTATGTGGGCAGTGGGGCCTACCTGGGCGGGAGCGGCCAGAAATTCATCTACCAGGGGCCGGATGGCCAACAGTACATCTTCAAGCCCGCGGTTTCTAAAGGGGCAAGCCAGAGCCCTTCCGGGCCTATGTCCAGGAGGCGGCCTCGGAAATCGGGAAACGCCTCTATGACCCCGGCCAGTTCGTAGAAGTAAAGGTCGTGGTGGACGAACAGGGGCGGCTGGGTACCTTGCAGAAGTTATTCCCGGACGTGGAGGGCAACCTGAAGCAGATCAACTGGAAGTCCCTGACCCCAGAGGACTGGAGGCAAATCCAGCGGGAGCACGTCTTGGACTGGGCCATCGGAAATTTCGACAGCCACGGGGGCAACTTTATCCTCCTCAAGGACGGAAGGATACTGGGCACCGACAAAGAGCAGGCCTTTCGATACATGGCCGATCACAAGTCCTGGAAAATGAGCCTGGACTATCACCCCAATGCCGTCTACGGAGAGCAGGAGCCCATTTACAACACCATCTACAGGGCCTTTGCCAAGAAGGAGGTTGACCTGGACCTGCAAACAGTGCTTCCGGCCCTGCAGCGGCTGGAGGCCATACCCGATGAGGAATACCGGGCCATCCTGCGGCCCTATGTCGAGGCCCTTCACGGGAAGGGGGCGCAAGCCGAGGCTTTTCTGGACCAGGCGGTTAAACGGAAGCAGGAAACGCGGGAGCAGTTCCGGCAGTTCTTCACCTCCCTGCTCAAGGCCCGGGACCCGAAGTTCAAGGGGACGTTCAAGTTCGCAGATGAGATGACCGGAGCCGAGATGGTGAAAGCTCCCCTAGCGGTCCGGGTAATGACCAAGGAGGAGCTACAAAAACTCAACACAAAGGCTCTGAAAGAAATGGCCAAGGCCCAGCAGATCAAATACTTCCAGCAGATGACGAAGGAGGAATTGATCGAGGCCCTGGCCAACCCCGATAAGGCCAGTGCATTGAGTATGGCCGCCAAGGAGCGTGCCCGGGCCAGGCTGCGGGCGGCGGTAAAAGAGCCGCCCCTGCCCAAGCTGGAGGTGCCGGCGGGGGCTGATGTCCTGGAGGATTTCGGCCAGGTGCCGAAGAATCCATTTGGAATAGCCATCCGCAAAGACGGAAAGCGCCTCGAGGGCCAGCAGATTACCATCCGCCGGATTGAGGAGGATGGCCAGGCTGGGTTCCAACTCACAATGAAAATCCCTCAAGCCTATCACGCCGAGGTCGAGAAAGCCCTAAAGAAAGCCGGGGCCGGCCGCGGTGGGTTCACCTTTCAGGCTGGCCGGCCGGATCGGACCAAAGGCGTCTACCAGATGACCCGCCAGGATTACAGGCGGGTGGGCCAGGCCTGGTACTTAAGCGATGAGGATGTGACGGTGTATTTCGCCGGTACCGCCCCGGAGCGGGCTCTGATGAGGCAGTTGGAAATCAGGGTATACGAGACAGACGGGGTGCGGGCCGCGAAGCGGGCACAGGAGGTTCTGAAGAAACTTAACCTAGAGGCAGCCCTGGCTGACCCGCTGCCCGAGGAGGAGCGCCTGCTTCGGCTCTCCCGCCTGGCCTGGCAGCACGTCCCTAGGGAGGAATACCAGGTCAGCCTCGAGGCCCGGACGGTCGAGCAGATGGAACGCCTGCTACGGAACAAGGGCATTGACCCGGCCCGGGCGGATAAGCTGGTGGAAAAGGAGGTCTGGCCGGGCTATAGGACCTACGTGGAGGAGGGCATTAGCCAGGAATACCGTCGGCTGGGGGCAGAATATTTGTTTGCGGGTGTTGGGGATGACGCGCAGAGGGTAGTGGATATTCTCTCCCCCGACAGCCCAGGCCTCATGTCAACTTTACAACGCTACCATAACGGCATTTTCAGCGGCGGTGCCAGCCAGAGCGCAGACGTTGAAACAGGCGGGGCCGATAGCGCCTTTGTCCGCTTGGTGCCTACCGGGGCCAGGGGCAAGTACCGGTTCGCCGAGCATTTCAAGGGAGGCGGCTACAGGCTACTTGTTGACGTAAGCGAGTTAGAGCGCACCGACTGGTATGCTTACGGGCATGATGGGTTTGGGAGCACTGCGGAAAGCGAGTTTCGGAGACGGTTGGGGGCCGAGGAGTTCATTGCCAGGTTGAATAACGCCTACAGGCCGGGCAATGAGGTAATGCTGAGGCGCGGCATCCGAAAAGAGAGTATCACCGGCGTCGTCTGCGATACTGAGCGCCAGCGGCAGACTTTGATCCAGGCCCTCCGTAAGGCCGGTATGAAAGAAATCAACGGCCAAAAGTTAGAGGACTTCGTTAGAGTGCAGGAGATGATCTAAAGTGATCAGCGACAAGGTGCTCTACCTGGTGAAGGACAGCCATTTTGGCCTGCGCCCTCCCTTGATGCTGGCGATAGGGGTGGAGGTGCACAAAGACTGGGTGGGCTTCCACGACACCAACCGGGGGCATCAGTTCTTTGGCGAGCTGGTGAAGGAGACCACAGACGGGTTTGTTTGGCACCGGGTAGAGGACACCCTGGAGGACGGGCGACGGGACTTTGGCCTAGTGGAGTTCAGGGCCCTTACTCTTGAGGAGTACAACAAGAGGGTGCGCCCTTATCTCTTGGGGCCTGCCCCGGAGTTCAGTTCAACCGAGGAGCTCTATGAATTTTACCGGCGGCAATTTGGGCGCCGGGGTTATCATTATTGAGGTGGTGAGGGGCTTATGCCTGAAGGAGCCAAGGGCTGGGACGAAACGGGCACCAGCTACCGCTACCGGATCAGGGCACCAGACGACTTCGAGGAAGGGTCCTTCAGGACGATAGAGTTGCAGAATACCAACGGGATCAAGATGGTGGTCGGCAAACTGAAAAACGGGACTGGGTCGATGGTCGCCCAGTCTTTAATTTTTCCCAAAGACCAAGGATGGACACTAGACAAGGCCAAGAAATGGGTCAAGGACCACCCTGGCCTAATTCGGGTGGGGAAAGAGGAAACTGGCGAGGTCGTACTACAGCCCATAACTAAAGCATTTTATCCTCTTTTTGTTGGTCAATAACCAGCCCTGCCTTTTCATGCTGGCGTTGAAGTGCTTCTTTTAAGACGGCCATATCGATTTTCTTTTGGTGTACCAGGCGATGGTGATTGGGGCAAAGCATTATTAAATCAGAAATGTCGTTTGAGCTCCTTCCGTAAATATGATGAGCGTCACAGGATGCTTCACTCCAGCCGCAGATCGCACACTCATTTGGTAGCCATTTGTGAGCTTGTTGGCGAGCTGTGGCCGGGCTTGAAAAATAACCATTGCCACGGATAAGGTTGCCATGATCGGCATGCCGGCATTCATTCGAGCAATACCTGGCATCTGGACGAACGCTCGGGTAGAAAGAAAATAACTTACCACAAACGTGGCAAACGCCCGTTTGTTTTCCACCTCGCCAGTTAGGGTTATCTGGGCCTTTAGGTCCAAACTTTTTAAGATAACCAGAGCGGCACTCAGAAGAGCAGAAGAAGCGGCCTGATTTCGATCGATTAAATTCATGTTTCCATACAAGCTTAGGCATTCCACAATAGGCGCATTCTACTTGAACACGGCCAGGAGTTTGTAGAGGTAAGAGAGACTTTTGATAGCGGGAGGCGCATTCCCGACTACAGAAGCGGGCGGCATCTTTGCGATATCGCTTAACCCAAAAAGTCTTTCCGCAAAAGGTACATGTTTTCTCAAACCTTTTGTTCTTGCACTCCAAGGAACAGAAAACTGCGGTTCCTTCGCGATAAGGAGATGTAAGGAAAGGACGCCCACATTCGCGACATATGAGAGTTACCGGCATAAATATACCTCCAATCACCAATTCCGCTTATAGTATACCACAAATTAAATAAAGGGGGTGATAAATATGAAGGCGGTGCTAGAAGAAATTACGAAGGCAAAGTGGACAACCGCCTTCATTTGAAGGCTCAACGATCTACCGGATGCCGCTTTCGCCGTTATAGAGCCGGCATACAAGAAGGGTGAAACCCAGGATAAGCGGGCCAGGCACCTGCCGCACCATGGCAAGAGCGTGACTGATCCCAATGATGACGGCAGCGTGGACCTGCCCCACCTGCGGAATGCCCTGGCCCGGGCAAATCAGATCAAGCCCATTACCGACAGCATCACGGCAGAGGAATTGCGGAAGAAGGCCTTGGCCCACCTGCAGGCCCACGCCAAACGGCTGGGGATCGGGGAGGTCGGAGAGGTAAAGAAAGAGGTCGCCTTCAAGAAGGCGGACCTGCAAAAGCGCATCGTCTACGGCGAGGTCTATGTCCCAAACGAAAAGGACTCCCAGGGCCAATGGATGACGGCCGAGGAGATCGAGAAGATGGCCCACCGGTTCATGGAGAACCTGCGCCTTACTCAGATTGATAAGCAGCACGACTGGGAGCCCGACGAGGGGGTTGTCGTGGAGAGTTTCATTGCCCGGCCGGGGGACCCGGACTTCACCCCGGGCGCCTGGGTGCTGGGCACCAAAATCCTGAAAGAGGAGACGTGGCAGGCCATCCTTAAAGGGGAGATCACCGGCTATTCTATGGCCGGTGTCGCCGAGTTGATCCCGGAGCAGGAGGGGGTGAGTTGACGTGGACAAACCGACGCCAGGAGAGCTGCGGAACGTGGATGTTCAAATGGTAAGCCTGGTCAAAAAAGGGGCTAACCAACGGTCGTTCAAGATATTCAAATCCGCCGAGTGGCCGGAGAACGAAAGGCCAGTTCAAGAGTCCCCGGCCGAAGAGCAAGAGATGAAGGGCTTCTTTCGGGTGCTGAAGGAGTTCTTCACCGGCACCAGGAAGGCCGACACCAACACCACTCCCTCTTTTGCCCAGGCCATGGCGGCCATTGAAACCGAGGACGCCCTTTGGCGGGCCTTCAGCACTCTGCGCGAGATATGCACCAACATCTTGAGCAGCGATGCCGAGGACAAGCCGGCCAGGATAAATCAGGTGGTAGAGGAATTCCGGGCCTATCTGCTCGGCAAGATCAGCCAAATTGGCTTTGCCAAGGCTGCGGAGCAATTATCTGTAGAGGTAGAGAAGGCCGGACGGAAGATTAGCGCAGCCCGGCTAAAGGCATTAAAAGACGCCCATAACCTACTGGCGCAGATTATTGCCGAAGCCGAGGCTGATACCAACAGCGGGGAGGGGACGCAAGTGACCAAGGAGGAACTGACCAAGATGGTGGCCGACGCCGTTACCGAGGCCACCAAGCCCATTAGCGAGAGGTTAGAGAAGCTGGAGAAGCAGACCGAGGGGCAAGAGCCGGCGGCCCAGGGCCAGGAGGAACTACAGAACATAATCAAAGAGGCCGTGGCCCAGGCTGTTAAGCCCCTGGAGGAGCGTCTGGAAGTGGTAGAGAAGGCCCGGGGCCTCTCTAATAAGGTCCCGGAGGAAAAGGATAGGGTAGAGAAATCCGACTTCTGGGGCGGCGTATTTCTCAGCTAAAGGAGGCAAGCAAGATGATCTCCAACAGGGCATTGATTGCCAAGGCGGCCATCACTTCGGCTGACCTAGCGACCGGGGGCAAACTGAATCCCGAGCAGGCAAACAAGCTCATTGACTACATGGTAGACCAGTCCGCGTTCCTGAAGGACATCCGGACAGAGCGCATGACCGGCCCCACCAAGGACCTCGATTTTATCGGGGTTGCCAACCGGATTATCCGTAAGGGCGTGGAGGCCACTGAGCCGACCGAAACCGCAGGCATTCAGACCAGCAAAAAGCAGCTAAACTCGACGGAGATAATCCTGCCGGCCGACATTTCTCTCACCTTCCTGGAGGATAACATCGAGAGGGAGGGGGCGGAGGACCACATCGCCCGGATGCTAGCCCTGCAGTTCGCGAATGACCTAACCGACCTGGCGTGGAACGGGGACATTGCAACGCCGAATACCGATCCATTTTACGCGTTCCTTTCCATTGACGACGGGTTTATCAAACTGGCCAAGGCCAGCGCGAATACCTACAAGTTCGATACCAACGGGAGCACCGACTACAAGGGCGTGGTTTTCCCGGGCATGCTGAACATGCTGCCCAACAAATGGAAGGCCAACAAGGCCGAGCTGCGCTTCTATGTTTCCCCGACCGTGGCCGAAGCCTATATCGAGCAGTTGACCACCCGGCAGACCGCCTGGGCGGATGAGTTGCTCCAGACCGGTAAGCTGCCGCAGTATAAAGGTATCACCATCTTCCCGGTAGACTACATCCCAGACGATGTGATCGTTTTGACCCTACGAAAGAATTTGGCCACGGGCATTCAAAGGGAGTTTACCAGCGACCGCGAGCGCAAGCCTCGCAAGCGGGTCATCGAGTACACCATGACCGGTCGGGTAGACGCAGCGCAGATTGTGGTGGACGATGCCCTGGTGATCGGTTACAACATCGTTTAAATAGGCAGGTGAGTGAGTAATGGCGGCGAGTAAGAAGCAGCTTACTGAAGCCGAGGTCATGGAGGTAAAGGACGAGGCTTTGACGGAAGGCAATAATGAAGCCCAAGAAGAAGCGGCCGTGCTGGTGTTAAAGGGCGCGGCCGCCTTAGTTTCGGGGGGCGTGAAGTTCGTGAAGGAGGTCCCCCGGCAGGTCGAGAACCAGGAGCTGGCCCGGCGGCTGATGGCCTCCGGCCTTTTTGAGGCAGGTGGTAAGCGGTGAAAATTCCATTTAACATCGGGGACGCCGGGGCCCACCAGGAGAAGCTATGGCAGATACTGAACGACATGGCGGCCGATTTGGAGGCACTGAAGAATGCTCTGCAGACCCATACCCATGGGGGAGTTACCGCCGGCGCCGATAGCACTGCGCCCACTACGGCCACCGTAACCCTCAAGACCGTCAAGGCCGATAACTATACCGGCTAAGGAGGACTACCATGAATGAGATTAAAGAGTTCGCAACTTCAGACCTGGCCCTGGCCGGATACCTGAAGTTGCGAGGGTTAGAGTTAGTCAGGATAGACCGCAGCACCCCAAGGCGAGCGGTCTTTTATTTTAACGACAGCCTGGATGTGGTGGAACACCTGGCTATCGAGTTCGCCAATTCGGACTTCCGCAAGTACGACGCCGAGGTGCGGGCCCTGAAAAAGCTGATCCACAGGTAGGTGGTGGCCATGGCGTATTGCACGGTTCAGGACATACGGGAGGAGGGTATCACGGCCGAGCGGGCTACAGATACCCGGTTGGCCTTGCTTATAGACCTGGCCACCGCCTACATTGATGGCATCACCCGGCAGTGGTTCGAGCCACGGGCCGTGACCATTATGGTGGACGGTACGGGAGGGCAGACCATTTTCCTGCCCATCTTCGCCATTGAGGTGGCGGCCGTTACCGTGGATGGCTTGGCCGTGACCGACTTCAAGGTCTATAACCGGTTCTTCCCCGATGACCGCCGCAACCCGAAAATCTACCGGGAGGCGGGATGGCCCAGGGGGCGCCAGAACGTGGTTATCGCCGGTACTTGGGGCTTCGTGGACAAAGTGGGGACCGAGTACCAGACGCCAGCCTTAATCAAGCAGGCGGCCAAGCGTCTGGTCATCCGTGAACTGCCCCTCTTAGGAGATTCCGAGGGCCAGGAGGACCGGAAGCGGTCCCGGATCGTGAGCGAGACCACCGACGGCCACTCCTACACCCTGGAGCGGTTGGTGGGGACCCTTGACTTGACCGGAGACCCGGATATTGATCGCGTGCTGGCCCTTTTCCGGGCTCCGATAGCCATCGGAGGGGTCTGACATGAGGCCGAAACTCATTCACCCGGTAGATGTGACCATTTACCGGATTGACCGGGCGGCTACCCAGTTCGACCCGGACTTTCGGGAGCCCACAACCGGGGTTCAATACGAGCTGGCGCCGGTGACGGTCGAAGCCCAGGTCAAATATGACCGGTTCGAGGCCCTCAACATGGTCGCTGGCGGGGACTCTCCGCTGACTACGGGGCACCTGCTCATCGAAAGGGAACCTCCCGGGGGGCTCAACAAGGGTGATAAGATCGCCGCCGTAGCCGGCCAGCCGGTCGAGTTGTATATCACGGAGAAGCGGCCGGCGGCCCACTACGGCGGGCAGGCCAGGCTCCTGAAAGTCCTGTTCGAGGCAAGGAGGAAGGGATGATGGGCGTCCAGATGATCGGCGAGTGGGCCAAGACCAAGGCCTTCCTCAGCCGCCTGGATAAAGAGTACCAGAAGGCCTACCGGACCGGCCTGCAGCGGGTGGGTCAGGCCGCCGTAGGGTCCCTTAAGCGCGGCATGACCGAGGGGGCTCCTGGCGGGAAGAAGTATGCGCCGAACCACCCCTTTACTATCGCCCAGAAGAAATCCTCCAAGCCCCTGATCAGGCACGGCGACTTGAGGGACAGCATCAATTATCAGGTCGTGGACGGCGCCACCGTCTTCGTGGGGGTCAAGCGGACAGCCAAGAACAAGGAGGGGCAGGCCCTGGTCAACATCGCGGCGATCCACGAATTGGGGAATGGCGAAGGCGGAGACCTCCTGATCGAGGTCACCCCCAAGATGCGGGCGTTCTTGCATTCCCAGGGTCTGCACCTGAAGCCCGAAACCAAGTACATCCGCATCCCCCGGCGGCCCACGTTTGAGCCAGTATTTCAGGCCGAGAAGGACAACTGGATTGAGCTGTTCGCCGAGACTGTGGCCAAGGGAACCATCGGGGGGGCGCCCAGATGAGCGAGTTTGAGGCGGTAATGAGGACGCTCCTTCAGGGCCTAAAGGCCAACGTCCTGGCCAACACCGTTTCGGCCACCCACAGCGACATGCTGGAGATCGCCGAATTGCCGGTGCTCATCCTGTTTTTGCCGGACGCGGCCCGGTCCAGGCTGGACGATGCCAACGTGCCGGTCCAGGTAAAGGACGAGACTGCGGGGACGGTGCGGGTGTTTGACCCGGCGCCCACTTATGACCTGGCCTTTGATTTCGAGGTCGTGGCCGAGACCACCACAGGGGTGTTGGAGATCGGCGAAAAGATGGCCGCCTATTTGGAGGCCAATCCTTACCTCACTGTCAACAGCAAGGAATATCCGGTGCGGGTGGTGGAGCCCATGGGCCGGCCGGGCGCAGTGGAACCGGCCAACCTCCGGCGGGCCTCGGGGAGTTTCGTTGTTGAGAGCGTGGAAGTGGACACCGGCAAGTTCCAGGACGGCAAGCTGGCCAGGCAGTTTGAGGCGGTCTATGAGAACCAGACAACCGGCGGCACTGATCAGGCAACCTGGAGCCTGAAGAAGTGAGGAAGGAGGTAAGCCATGCCCACCATTAAAAACAAGCAGAACGCCCCTCTTGCCATCGACCTGGGCGGTGGGGCGAGCATTCACCTGCTGCCCCTCGAGAAGCGGGATGTGAGCGACAAAGACATTAAAGCGAGTCAGATGCAGGCGGCCATCCGGGCGGGGTACATCGCTGTGCTACCGGAGCAAGCGCCTGCCAAAAAGAAGGGGAGTGACAACTGATGCCTGAGTTCCTTTCTCCAGGGCACTTGGTCACTGAAGTGCCGCCCCAGGTGGTGACCACCCCGGGAGCACCCACTAGCACGGCGGCTCTAATTGGGATAGCGGAAAAGGGGCCTATCGGTAAAGCAGAGCTGGTGACGAGTTGGGCCGACTTCGTAAAGAAGTTCGGCTCTTTTATTTCCAGCGGCTGGCTGGCCTACGCCGCCTATGGGCTTTTGCTCAACAAGCGGGGGGCCAGGGTCTATGTGGTTAGGACGGCCCACTATACTAATCCTGATGACCCGGCTACCTTGACCGCACAAAAGGCCACAATCACCCTTCAAGATAGGGCCAGCGTGCCAGTTAACACCCTCAAGGTGGACGCCCTGACCGAGGGGATCTGGGGCAACCGGATCAAGGTGAAGATTTCCGATGCGACTAAGGACGCCACCAACAAGTTCAAGCTGGAGGTTCTGGAAACGGTTAACGGCCAGGACGTGCTGCGGGAAACCTATGACGAGCTTTCTATGGTCGATACCAGCACCGATTTTGTGGAAAGCAGAATTAATGGCAAGAGCCAGTACATCACGGTAACTGACTTGGACAGCGCCACGGTAGCCCCGAATGACCGCCCGGCAGTCGGAACGTTTTCACTGGCCAACGGGAACGACGGTCTGACCGGCCTGGCCGATACTGACTACATCGGCTCCCCGGCCGGCAGGACCGGGCTCTATGCCCTTGACGTGATCGATGAGAGCCTGCTTATTGCGGTGCCCGGAGTGGCCACTTCCGCTGTCCAGAACGGGGTGCTGAATTACTGCGCCGGCAGAGGAGACTGCTTCGCCATACTGGACCCGCCCTTTGGCAACACGCCGGACGAGGCGAAGGCTTATGTGGAAACCACGGGCGGGTTCAATAGCACCTACGGGGCGTTCTATTATCCCAACGTTAAGATCATGGACCCAGCTACCGGCAAGGAAAAGGTGGTGCCGCCCAGCGGCTTCATTATCGGGGCCTATGCCCGCACGGACGGGGTAAAGGGCGTTTGGAAGGTGGCGGCCGGCATCGAGGACGGGAGGCTTGCCGGGGTAATTGGGCTGGAAACCGACCTGGTTAATGACAAGGGCATCAGGGATATCCTCTACCCGGCCCGGATCAATCCGATCTGCTTCCTGCGTGGCTATGGGATCAGGGCCTATGGGGCCCGGACCCTGGACGGCAGCGGCAGCTTCCCCTACATCAATGAGCGTCGGACTTTCATCTTCTGCGAGAAGTCCATTGAGGAAGGGACCCAGTTTGCCGAGTTCGAGAATAACGAACCGGGGCTTTGGAAGCGCCTAACCAGGTCGATTAACGCCTTTTTGCTGGGCGTCTGGAAGCAGGGCGGCCTGAAGGGGGCCACACCCCAGGAGGCTTTCATAGTCAAGATTGACGAGGAATTGAACACTCAGGAGACAATTGACCAAGGTCTCTTGCGCGGCCGGATCGGCCTAGCTACTCACCGCCCGGCCGAGTTCATCTGGTTCGAGTTCGAGCGCAAGCTCCAGACTGAGTAAGGGGGTGGCATGAATGGCTGGAAGGGCTCGCAAGTTCCGGGATAAGTTCAAGTTCCTGGTGGAGATAGATGGCCTGGTGCAAACCGGCTTCCAAAAGGCCGGTCCTCTGCGCGGGAGTGTGGAGGTTATCGAACACGAGGAAGGCGGAGCTTTAATACCCGATAAATCCCCGGGTAAGGGCAAGTTCGAGGATATTACCCTCGAATACGGCGCCACTGAGAACCTGGAGATTTACGAGTGGTTCAAGCAGGTCCTCGATGCGGCCCAGGAGACCGGCGGTGCGGACCCGGACGAGTACAAGCGCAACCTGGCCATCATCGAGCAGGACCGGACCGGAAAAGAAGTTGGGCGTTGGAATGTTTACGGCGCCTGGCCGCGGGAGTTTGAGGCCGGGGACTGGGACAACACCGCCAACGAAAAGCTCATCCGTAAGGTTACGCTGGCGATAGACTATTTCGAGCCCGCCTAAGAAGCGGGCTCTTAAGCTATTAGGGAGGGATTAGAGTGGGTGAACTGGTAAATTTGCGCCTGCCCCGGACCATTGCCGAGGCGGAGGTTGCGCCGGGTACGTTCTTATTCCCGGGGCGCTATGAGTATCAAATGCGCGAAATGAAAGTAGCCGAGGAAAATATCCTGGCTAACCGGCGTAATCGGAAGAACGCTGCGGCCATTAACAATGTCCTCCAGGCCTGCATGGTTACCGAAAGCGTGGACGTGATGGAGTTGCTGATCGGCGACCGGACCTTTGCCCTGATCCAGTTGCGGCGGTTGACCTATGGGGACGAGTACGCCTTCAAGGTCAACTGCCCCGCCTGCCAAACCAGGTTCGAGTGGGAGGAGAACTTGGGAGATTTGGAGGTGCGCTATCTGGAGGACCCGGGCCAGGCCGCCCCGGACCATGTCTTTAGCTTTACCTTCCCCAAGACGGGCAGGACGATTAAATGGCGCCTACTTCGGGGTAAGGACGAGCAGAAGCTGGCGGCGGCCAGACGAGATGACCCGGACGGTCTGGTTACTTTCTCGATGCTCCTGCGGACCGTAGAAATTGAAGGCGAGAAGGCCGTCAACCGCCGGTTCTTTGACGAATTGCCCGGCTCGGATGCTGCTGCCTTCCGAGCCGAGGTGCAGGCCAAGGAATGCGGTGTGGAAACCACCATCGTGGTGGATTGCCCGGAATGTGGAGGTAGTTTTGACCTTGACCTTCCCATTGGGCCTGATTTTTTCCTTCCGAGGAAGAAGGCCCGGGGGCAGTAACTTTCCTCACCGCAAAAACGGAGGAGGAACTTCACGAACAGGTCTTCTGGCTCATGTACCGGTCTATGGGGTCAGGCCTGGGGCAGCAGTTCTCTGAGGTCATGGAAATGCCAGTAAGCTGGGCCAATTTCCTTTACCGGAGATTGATGGAGCGGCTCCAAGATGAAGCTGACGCCGTAAGGAGGGGTGGCTAGGTGGCGTTGAATTTCAACATGATAGGATTGGGCTTTCATTTCTTCGTTCAAGATGATGCCACCCTTGGCCTGCGGCGGATAGACCAGACGTTTAAGAACGTTTCGGCCGACGCCGAGGAGATGTATTACAAAACCAAGGCCAGCCTGGACCAGTTGGAAGCCAAGATGGGGGCCCTGGGAGATGCCCGGGTGCAGGCCGCTCTCCAGCGGAGCGGCATGGCCCTTGCCGGCGTGGGCGCGGCAGGTTTGATTGGGATAGGGGCAGCCACTAAGTCCTTTGGGGACTTCCAGCAGCAAATGCTCAATGCCCAATCCGTGGCCCAGTGGACGGAGGAGGAATTCCAGGAGTTAAGCAAGTTCGCGATCCAGGTGGGCGCCGATACCAAGTTCTCCGGCAGCCAGGTGGCCGAAGCTATTTATGAGATAAGCTCGGCCGGGGTTTCCGCCGTGGACGACATTAAGAAGTTGACCATGGGCGTGGCGGACTTCGCGGCCGCTGGGAATATCCAGATGCCGGAGGCGGCCCGGGCCATCGTGGCGGCCGTGCAGGGGTTCAAAAGGCCCATGTCGGACGCCACCAGGATAGCGGATATTTTCACAGCAGCTATCCAGAATTCTATGCTCAAGGCCAATGAGTTTGAGGTGGCCATGGGTTCCATGGCCGGGGTAGCCGGACAAGTTGGACAATCGGTAGAGGCGGCCACCGCCGGCTTGATGGCAGCCAGAAACGTGATCGGCTCGGCCCAGGACGCGGCTACCTCCCTGCGGAGCGCCATGATGCATTTGATTGCCCCCACGAGCGAGGCCAACAATATCATGCGGACCCTGAGCATTAACCTGCGGGACGCCCAGGGCAACATGAAGCCATGGCCACAGATCATCCGGGAGTTCGAGGAGTCCTTTGCCGGAGCTGGTGCCCTGGTCAAGCAGTTTGCTGGGTTTGCTGACGCGGAAGAGGATCAACTCAAGGCGCTAGCGCAAGCCTATGGCCTGACCACGGAGCAGGCTAAAGGACTCGCTGGGGCTGCGGCCCAAGGACAAAGGGCCTTTGAGGATTATGTAATAGCCACTATCTTTGGCACGGACGGCATTCGGGCCGTGACCGCAGGGCTTAATGCCCAGGCCAAGGCTATGATTGACGGCCGGGAAGTAACTCTGACCGGGGCCGACGCCCTGGAGTACTGGCAGATTAAGCTGGAGAACAGTGCGGGTGCCGCCCAAAAGGCCGCGGACGTCCAAATGAGCGGGCTAAACGGGGCCTTTGAGCAATTGAGAGGGTCAATAGAGAGCGCCGGATTTGTGATCGGTGGCCGGTTTGAGCCTTCCATCCGGCGCATTGCCGGCTTTCTGGACCGCGTGGTGGACGTTTTTAACAGGATGCCGGAGCCCATGCAGACGGTGCTGTCCTATTCTTTGCTGTTGGGCTCTGTTGGGCTTTTGGGTGCCGGGTTCGGGCTTATTTTCCTGGCCCAGTTGCCGGACGCGATCCAGGGCATGACCATTTTGCGGAGCACCATGATTGGCGTCAAACTAGAGGCTATCGGGACCAAGCTGGCTACCTTGGCCCTCCAGGGGGCCATGTGGGTTGCCCGCGGGGCCACCCTGGCCTGGACTGGAGCGCAATGGCTGCTCAATACGGCCTTGACGGCCAACCCCATTGGACTGATGATAGCCGCCGTAGCCGGGCTGGTAGTAGGCATAATCCTCCTGGTGCGGAACTGGGAAAAGGTGACGGCCACCATTGGAAACTGGTGGAATAAGCTAATGGGATGGTTTTCCGAGATGCCGGCCTGGGGGAGATACCTCCTGGCCATTTTTATGCCGGTGATTGGGTTCCCCTTGCTCATAGCCGAGAACTGGGAGAAGATTAAAGCCTGGTTCGCCGGTCTGCCGCAAGTTATTACTGGTTTTATAAGCACAATACCAGGGTTCCTGAGCAAGCTGTTCCTGGAGGATATTCCTTACTGGATTGGGTACGGGATAGGATACATGCTCCGCCTGGTCTGGGAAGGAGTAGAGATCGTGGTTGGCTTCTTCGCCAGCCTTCCGGGGCGGGTAATAGCCTGGGTAGTAGACCTGGCCGGCCAGATACCCATATGGTGGACCCAGATAAAAGATACCGGCATCCAAATAATTAGCCAAGGGATTGAGGCCATAGTTGGCTTTTTCGCCGAGTTACCGGGAAGGATATGGTCCTTCTTGGTGGGGTTACCCGGTACGATCCTCAGCATTGGCACGGAGCTATGGAGCGCAGCCAGGCAGGCGGGCGCCGAGGCGGTAAACGGTATGGTAAATGTCATTAGCAAGCTGTTCCTGGAGGATATTCCTTACTGGATTGGGTACGGGATAGGATACATGCTCCGCCTGGTCTGGGAAGGAGTAGAGATCGTGGTTGGCTTCTTCGCCAGCCTTCCGGGGCGGGTAATAGCCTGGGTAGTAGACCTGGCCGGCCAGATACCCATATGGTGGACCCAGATAAAAGATACCGGCATCCAAATAATTAGCCAAGGGATTGAGGCCATAGTTGGCTTTTTCGCCGAGTTACCGGGAAGGATATGGTCCTTCTTGGTGGGGTTACCCGGTACGATCCTCAGCATTGGCACGGAGCTATGGAGCGCAGCCAGGCAGGCGGGCGCCGAGGCGGTAAACGGTATGGTAAATGTCATTGCTGACCTGCCTGGGCGGATTTGGGATATTTTGCTTGACGTAAGAGACAATATCGTGAACTTCGGTTCCCGGCTTTGGGACGCCGGCAAGCAAGCCTTCGGCAGACTGTGGGAGGGTGTCAAGGCCGGGCTTGGCATTCATTCGCCATCATACATTGAACAGGCAATGGCCAACATCTTATGGTACAGCCGGGAGGCTACCCGCCAGGTAGAGGCTGATTTCAGGCGATTGAGCGGGCTTACTGCTCAGCCCACGATTACCTTGGCAGCCTCTTATGAGCCTCCGGAGCCGGCGGGCATGCCTGCCTTGCAAATGGCCGCGCAGCCGGAGCCCGTCGCTGGGGTAGTTGGAACGGGGGCGGCAGGCGCAGTCCCGGCCGAAAGGGCGGTGCCTATTCCGATACCCCAGGCGGTTCCGGCAAGCCCTCCGCTCCCCGCACCGGCACCGAGACAGCAGCCGGCCCCCGTAACCGGAACGATATCCAGGGTGGCGGAAACCATCCGCCAGCCTATCCAACTGGTCCTTGACGGCCGGGTGCTGGCCGAGATCATCGCCAATATCCAGGCCGAGAATGAAGCTCGGGCGGGCGCTTACTAAGGGGGTGAGGCCGTGGCGATAATGCCCGTTAGAAAGGGATATATGATCCGCGAGGATACCGGAGAGCGCCTGGAGTTCCAATACAACCCGACGTTTCTCGAGGACGAGAAGACGGCTGAGTATGAGAATACCAACGTCCCCGGGGCCAACTTTCCGCACAGCGAGTTTGCGGGCGGCGGGGATTGGAAGTTCAAGTTTTCCCTGCGGTTTATAGCCAATGGGATGAAGTACGATACCAGTAAAGCGGTTGTCTGGTTGCGGCAGTTACCTTATGCGGTCAGGCATCCGGACGGGACCGTGGCTCCGCCCAAAGTTCTACTGGCTATAGGGGGCCTAATAGTCAGGTGCAAGGTTACTAAGGTTACGGTCCACTATCTCCGGTGGGCACCGGCGCTGCGGCCTGTCGATCTTCAGGTTGACCTGGAAATGAAACACTGGCCCGATGTAATGCCCCCGAAGCCGGCGCCGCCGTCTAAAGCCAAACCCAAGGCCGTGCCGGTCGTGGAGAAAATCACGGTTCAGAAACAGTCCACCAGGAGCCCGTATCTTGATCGACTAAGACAGTAGCGGTTGTTCGGGTGAGGTGTAGAAAATGCCGTTTTATGAAAAGAGCAGGTATGCCAAAGCAAAGATCATTAGGGATACCCAAGGCAGGGCTTATGTCCCGCCCGTGGAGCGGCCGGCTAAACTGGACTACCCGGACAATATTCTAGTGCCGGCCGAGCCCGGGGATACCTGGAGCACTCTGGCCTACGCCTACCTCGGCGACCCCGAACTCTGGTGGGCCATAGCCATTTTTAACAACGTCTTCAACCCCTTGGAAGATCCCAAACCGGGTACGGTGTTAACTATCCCTTCCATTCGGACAGTGCATGAGGTGCTGTTATGAGCGAGGGAGTATTCTTTTTAACTGCAAAGGGGCAGCGACTTCCACCGGAAGTGGAGCAACAGGCCTACTATTTCGAGTTTGAGACTGCGGAGGATCGCCTGGCCAGGGCCGAAGTGAGGTTTAAAGAAGGGGCAAAAATAGCCGACAAAGGGATTTTCGCCCAGGGAGATGTCTTGGGCGTTTCCTTCGGTTCCGGCACCAATCTGTACAAGGAAACGCTCCGCATACACCGGGCCGGCGGGGGCCATGACTTCAGAGTGATTGCTTATGAGGAAGCCCATGACTTGCAGCGGGTTTCGCGCTCCAGGATATGGGCCGCGGTAACCTATTCCGAGATTGCCAGCCAGATCGCCAGAACATACGGGTTCGGCACAGATATCGAGCCCACTAAATACCGGCATCCCCAGGTGGCCCAAGTGAACGAGAGCGACCTGCATTTTCTCCGACGGCTGGCCAGGCGCATCGGGTTTGAATGTTACGTGGAAAACAAGGTCCTCCATTTCCACCGTCGGCGGTGGGAGGCCGGCCCGGTAGACACTTTAACTTACATTCCGGGCGGCGGAGGAACCTTAACTGAATTTTATCCGAACGAAAGCACCCTGGCCCGGCCGGGGAGGGTGACGGCGGCGGGAATAAACCCGTGGACCAGGCAACCTTTTGAAGTTCACATAGATGACCGGACGGCCCAGCGGACGGTGACCGGGCCGGCAACTTTTCAAGATAATTACCCGGCTGGGGCCACTGGCTATCGGCTGGCTGTGGCCCACCACGACCAGCAGGCGGCCAGAGAAGAAGCAGAGGGGCTATACCGGTTATTGCAGGATGACCTGGTATTGGCCGAGTTTGTCGCCGTTGGCAATCCCCGAATCCAGGCCCGGGCCATAGTGGAGGTTCACGGGTATGGGGCTAGGTGGGACGGTCTGTATCGGGTGCGGTCAGCCAGGCATATTATTGCCGGCCAGTACATTGTGCGGGGCTGGCTGGTGCGAAATGCGGCAGCGTCTGGGGGCTTATTGAAAGCAACCGCAGCCAAGCGTAACACCCAGCGGGTGCCTACCGGCCGGCGATTGGCAGGGGGATGATGAATTATGGCACTACCGGATGAGCCAAAGTTCTATGGCAAATACAGGGGATTTATTGCCGATAATAACGACCCTAAAGGGGTGGGGCGCGTCAAAGTTAAGGTCCCTGCCCTTTTTGGCGATCAAGTGCTTGCCGAATGGGCCTGGCCTTGTTTGCCCGTGGCCAGTACCCCTTCGCCCATCACCACGCCACCGCCAATCGGCGCCCCGGTTTGGGTTGAATTTGAGATGGGCGATATTGACAAGCCAATTTGGAGCGGCTTTTGGGGTGAGTAAAAATGATAGAAACGGCATTAGGTAGGGGCCCGGGGTTTCCGATGACCTCTGACGGGGCGGGAAACTTTGCGCTGGCTACAGGCGAGGAGCTGATCGCCAGTAGTATCCGGCAAATCCTCGGCACCATTCCCGGCGAGCGGCCCATGGTACCCGAGTTCGGCTGCCAGGCGGCAGCCATGATATTCGAAAACCTCTCTGAGGACCTCTTGCCGGTGATAGAGTTTTACGTCAAAGAAGCTCTGGAGCGCTGGGAACCCAGGATCAGGGTAGACGAAGTGACCAGCGAGATGGACGAGACGGTGCTCAAAGTTCACGTGCTCTATACCATCCAGGCGACGGGGCAGCAAGCAGGCCTGGAGTACCCCTATGTGATAAGGGGGTGAAATAGTGGCATTACCGCCTATTGACTATTCGGCAAGAGATTTTGCTTCGCTTTACGAGGCGCTCAAGGCCTATGTTCGGGCGCGCTACCCGCAATGGACGGACTTTGCTATTGCCAACGTGGGCAACGTCTTGCTGGAGGCCGTTGCTTACGTGGGTGACCAACTGCATTACTACATGGACAGGCAAGCAGGAGAGGCTTTCCTCTCGACGGTTACCCAAAGGAGCAACATGATTAAAATTCTCAAGCGGCTTAGCTATAAGATGGCCGGGCCCCAGGCTGCCCTCGTTGATCTTCAGTTTACCCTCGCAGCACCGGCCGCGGGAGACGTGGTCATCCCGGCCAAAACCCAGGTACTGACGGTCGGTCCAGAACCCCTGGTGTTCGAGACTCAGACGGAACTGATAATTCCGGCGGGGGCTACTCAGGGTACTGTCCAAGCCAAGCACGCTGAGACCAGAGTGGAAGAATTCGTGGGGGACGGCTCACCAAACCAAAGGCTGCGCCTTTCTTTTGGGCCGTACCTCGACGGCTCGGCTCGCGTAGAGGTAAATGGGGAGCCGTGGGCCGAGGCCGAGGGGTTTATCGGGACAGACTCGACGTCAAAGATTTTCTTGGTAGAAGTGGACGAAAACGACCAGGCCACTATTCTGTTTGGAGATGGGACGAACGGCGCAATTCCAACCGGAAATATTAAGGTGACTTACGAAACAGGGGGCGGCGCCAAGGGCAATGTAGCTGCGGGGCAAATAACTCTGCTTCCGGCTACGTTTACGGACAGCCTGGGGAATATGGTTTCGATTTCTGTCACTAACCCCTTGGCGGCAACAGGTGGGGCGGACAGAGAAGACATGGAGGTTGCCAGGTACCGGGCACCTCAAGAGGCCAGATCCAGAGAGGTGAGCATCACGGTTGACGATATTCAGGCCAACGCTGAAAGCGTGGCCGGGGTGGCCAGAGCGTTATGCCGGCTCACCTGGCAGGACAGCAGTATTCCCGATAACACCGCCCGGGTCTATATCGTCCCAGAAGGCGGCGGTTTGCCCAGCCAGGCCCTCAAAGATGCGGTTAGACTGGAGTTGACCCAAAACAAGTCCATGCCACCCACCATGGGGCTGGAGGTAGTTGACCCGCTTTACAAAGTGGTGGATATTGCGGGCACGATTTACGCATTACCCACGGCCGATAAGGCAGCGGTTGAGGCGCAGAAGCAGGCCGTTCTCGCCGATCTGTTCAGTTACACTAAGAGAGACGAGAACAATGCCTATGTGGTTGATTTTGGCAAGCCGTTTTATTTGAGCACCATTATCGCGGCGTTGCGGAACATTCCCGGAGTCTATAACGTGGTCCTCACCGCACCAACAGGGGATGTATTGCCAGCGGCTGCCGAGATAGTTGCGCTTGGCGATACTTCCGGCCTGGTGGTGGTGCAGCCATGATAATAAGGGTGCCGGCAATATACCTGGAAGACAAGGAGACGCGAGCCCTGCTCGATGTGATGGAGCAGGGTTTTGCTTTAATCCTCGAGGAGCTGGCCAACTGGACCAACGTCCTCGATCCAGACCACTGCCCGGCTTCCGTTCTACCTCACATGCTTTTTGAGGAGGGATGGACGGAGCAGATACCACTGACTGAAGCCCAACAGCGAAGGCTGGCCAAGGAGCTGCCCAGGCTGCGGAAATGGCGGGGAACCTACAAGGCTATTATCCCCGCTATAAAGATTTTTACCGTAGAGGCCAATAAGGACTACCAGGTGGATATTATCACCCACCGGCCCAGCCGGACGTTCTGGATACGGGTACCTTGGCGGATGTTGAGCGCCCTGGACTTCCCCTCTATGTTTCGCGTGGTGTGGAAATTCACTGCGGCAAATGAATATTTCGGGGTGGTGGGCATCCCGGACCGCATGCTCCTGCTGAACCAGGCCGGGGCCCTGGCAACAGTTACCCAGGACCTTTCCTGGCAGGAGATCAAGACGTGGAAGGTGTTCGCCGGGCCGCGGCTCAATGCCGCCGGCGCCGTGGAGACCGTGACCGAGGACACTTCCTGGAGTGAAACCATTACTATCAAGACGTTTATCGGGCCCCGGCTCAACGGTCTCAGTTTGAAACTGAACGGCACAGGAAGGGCCAACGAGGGGCCAACGTCCACCCAACAACAGGGAATCCAGCACCCAGGCATCCGGACCTATAAGCGTTTTGTGGCACCGGTAGCGGCCCTCAATGCTCGCGGTACCGTAATCGAGGACGTGGTAGACCACGGCTGGGATGAGACAATTACCGAGCACAGGTTCACGGGCCCACGGTTAAACAGCCCGCCGACTTTAACTATGACCGGCCAGGCCAGGCTCAATGCCGGGCCAAAGACCAGCGAGCAGGTGGTGGTCCATCATCCGGTTTTGGAGGTCACCGTCAAGAACGACGGCGGCACCCTTCTAAATCGGGGGCCCACCGAGACCAGGCAGGAGATCATAAATCACCCGGATGTGCGGACATACAAAAAGTTCAATCCCGAGGCCGGCATGATCCTGAACGGCAAGCCGGTGCTGGGGTACATGTGGAAGAAAGAACTGAAGGAGGCGGTCTAATGTGGCAGAGAAGCTAGTGAAGTACCAAGGCGATACGACTTCCCGCGAGCTGTGGACCGGGGGGCCTGTGGTAGCCACTGGCGTTTCCAGGTTGCTGGACCCAACCGACCGGGGATTTACGGCAGTGATGTTCCAGCAAGGAAAGCCGCCCCTGGACGCGGAGATAAACCTGCTGCAGCAGATCCAAAACCATCTTCGGGCGCAAATTATGCGGCAGCTAATGCCGTCGGGAATATTGTCTCTTGGCGCCTTGACCACAGGGGTAACTAGCCCGCTCAACTGTTTGCGCTTGGGCGAGACTTACGCTCTGGTCAACGGCTGGCTGGTCAAAATCGCCGGAGCCAACCGGAGCGATACCGCTAACGACATTATCTTCCCGGAAGCCCCTATTTCGGGCTACCGGGATGACCTGGCTTTCATCGAGTTCTGGTTTGAGGAAGTGGCGCCCACAGGGAGCCCGGAACCCGATAGCGAGAACGTCTATAAGTACGGCGGCGTCCAGAGCGGCACCCAGACCAATGATCTCCAGGATACCACCATCGGGGACGAGACCACCCGGCGCATCCAACTCAGGTGGCGTATCCGGACTGTAGCCGACGTCGACTTTGTGAACTATCCAGACGGCGTAAACCATGGGGACAAAGTAAAGGCCTGGGGCGGGGCCGGGGCCGATACCATTTACACTTTCTCGCCGTCGAGTACCGACAGCAAGCTCTATGTGGCCGGTGACGGTTCCGAAGCGGCCTGCGATGCCCTTAAATGCGCCACCGGTTACGTCTATGCCCTGAGTTTATTTAAGGTTCATAGACGGAACCAGACGGCCTATGATGCCGTGAATAACCCTGACGGCGCCCCGGCCTATGGGCAGCCCAACCCGCGGCCAGACCAACTATTCCACAACGTCATTGCGGCCAGGGACGTAACGCCAACCTATTTTTTAACCGACCTGAAGGAATACCTCTCTCCCGGCATTGAAGCCATGGGAGCCACCGTAATGGAGCTTGCCCGGGCGGTCAGGAGCACCGACCTCGAACTGGACAAATGGAAAAAGCAGCGGCTGCAACAGGGCACGGTGACCATCTACAATAAGCTGGTGGTCGAGGGAGCAGTTATTAACGGAGTGCCCAACTCGAGGAACATCCAGGTTACAAAGACCGGCACTTATACGGCTGGCAATGTTTCTAAGGTATATGTAGATGGTAAGGACGTCCTGATCCCGGATGAGCAGAACGTGGCTGCGGTGCCCACGAACCCGGACACAGTGGCCAAGACCTACTACACCTGGCTGGACTGGGATGCCAGTTCTGGGAGATATAAAGTATATCTTGGCGCTGCCGTCCCGGAAGGTAAATTAAAACTCTACCAAATCACGGTGCCGGCGGGCGACCAGGGCACAGACCTGAGCGCCTGCACTTTCACAGACCAGCGGCGGCTGGAACCAGGGCATCCGAACTACTACAACACCAAGCCCTTCGCCTTAGTCAACCCTGGGGGGTACCCGATGCTTGACACCCCTGGCTATGACGTATTGCTCACGATAGAAAGCGCCAGCGACCCGGACAAGGTGGGGCGCCTGGAAATCTATGATAAAGCGAGCAATGGGTTCAAGATCAGGCCTACCGGCACCGCGGACAACATTCAGGTGCGCTGGACCATTGTTAATCCGGATATCGCTTAAGGGGGTGAGCGAATGATTGTGCGAGAAGTAAATGCGGGGCCGAAAATCGACTACGCGCTGAACGGGACGGTCCTGAGCCTAGGCGGCGGAACCATTTCGATTGATCTGGCAGCCCGGCAGCAGGATACGGAGACGGTGATCGATATCTGCCTCGACGACGGCCACCTGGTGGAAGGCATGGGGCGATGGTACGTGGCCACCATCATCATTCCACCCAGGCGCTATCACCTGGTGGACACCGGTAAGGTAGACGAGAACGGGGCGCCGGTTCTGGCATCGGAGGCCTTACCTTTGGACCTAGATGCCGTGGTCCTCAATTTATGGGCCTTGCCCGAAACTAGCGAAGGAGGTAGTGAAGTATGATCTTCAGTATTAAAGACACCTACCGGCAGGCTGTAGAAGCTGCTTCTGGCGGGAAGAATACAGTGCTTTATGACGACCTGGGTTACCCCTCCGTTATGGTCGTGGTTCCGCGGTTCAAGTTAAGCGACATTGACCCAACATGGCCGGCAGATCCTCATCCGGCGTTTATAGTAAACGGCCGGATAATCGATGAAATTTTCATCTCGAAGTTTCAGAACGTAGTGGTAGGCGGCCGCGCCCTCTCCCTGCCGATGCAGGACCCGAAGGTCTATGTGAACTTCGACCAGGCCAGGGGCTACTGCACTGCCAAGGGTAAAGGCTGGCACCTGATGACGAACGCGGAGTGGGCCGCGATTGCCCTCTGGTGCTGGAAGAACGGTTTCTTACCGCGGGGAAATAACTATGCCGGAGCCGACCATGGAGCGCTGTATGAGAACGGCCGCAAAATCTATGACTGGATTCTCACTTACAACTGGAACAATCGGGCCTACAAGATTGACGGCGCGAATTATTACCACGTAGGCCGAGTGGCCACGGGTAGTGGACCCGCCTCTTGGTACCACGACAACACCCCATTTGGCATTGCCGACCTAAACGGCAACGTATGGGAGTGGGTCGACGGTCTGAAACTCCACGATGGTAAGATATACGTCCATGGCGCCGGCGGAGTGGCCCAAAACAACTTTGAGACTCAAAACAACAGCCATGATGTGACCGGCTGGGTGGATACCGGAGCATTCTTCGACAGCACCGTGGCGGGCGATACGACTCAGACCGACCACGAGATAGCCGGCGATCCCATTTTAAGCCCGGACCGCACCAACCCCATGTATATCACTGACCCGACAACTGACGCCTATTACGGGTGGGAATTCGTTAGCTTTGAAAGTCTCACCGCCGAAACCGGCTTTACGCCCCCGGCCATGCTGAAACATCTGGCTATCCAACCCCCCGGCACTGGCCTTGGTGGCGACGGCCTCTGGGTGCGTAACTACGGCGAGCGCCTCCCGCTCCGGGGCGGGCATTGGGGCCATGGTTCGCGAGCCGGGGTTTTTGCTCTGAACCTGAACAGCGCCCGCTCGCACTCGGCCCACGCCCTCGGCTTCCGCTCGGCTTTTATTCCCGTGTAATCTGGGTTTTGAAACCTGAAATCTGCTGGGCGGGCGACAGCCCGCCCTCCCAGTTCTTGAACACGGGGGTAAAAGCCTTGGCTGAGGAGTTGAAGGTTCTACAAAAAACCTACGACATGATCCAGTACGGATACATTTGCCTGCGGCAGTACCCCAAGAGCGAGAAGCACACTTTGGCGGCCGAGACCAAGCGGGCCATGTTTGAGTTGCTAAAGGCCATCATCATGGCCAATAGGCGATACTACAAGAGGAACGCAATCCAGGAGGCTGACGTCCAGTTAGAAATCCTCCGCCATTATATACGGCTTGCAAAGGACCTGGAGTTTCTACCCATCAAAAAGTACGAGAACTGGTCTAAGATGACCACAGAAATAGGGAAAATGATTGGCGGCTGGCTTAAGTCAGCCCGTTAATCATTTTGGGGAGAAAGCCAAAGCGCCTCCCGATCCGGGGCGGGAATTGGGACAATGGTTCGCAAGCCGGGGTTTTTGCTCTGAACCTGAACAACGCCCGCTCGAACTCGGACAACAACATCGGCTTCCGCGCGGCTTCACCCTGTAGCCACAAGTGGCCGGCTCACGGGCCGGCCTCCAGCGCGCAGGGGTAAAGGGGCTTTCTTCCCTGCCGTGCCTCGATATCGGGACCGGCAAAAAACTGAATTGCCGGGAAGGCAGTTAGTAACCCGCGAGGGCGAAGGGTGCCACGCCCGGCGCCTCTTTTTAGAGGTGATGACATGAAGAAACTTAAGGGGTTATATCCCAAGGTCTACGATTTCGAGAACCTTCTGGAGGCCTACAAGGAGGCCCGTAAATGCAAAAGGTTTCAGGACGAAGTCCTGGCGTTTACCCGCAACCTCGAGGAAAACCTGATCAGCATTCAGAACGAGCTGATCTGGAAAACCTACAAGGTGGGCCGATACAGGGAATTTTTTGTCTACGACCCGAAGAAACGGCTGATTATGGCATTGCCATTTAAGGACCGGGTGGTCCAGTGGGCCATCTACAGGGTACTTAACCCGCTTTTGGAGCGGCGCTATATCTCGGACAGTTACGCCTGCAGGGTGGGCTACGGGACCCACCGGGCGGCGGATAGGCTTCAATACTGGCTCCGGTATCTGGCCAGAAGATACCCCAGGGTATACGTCCTTAAGCTGGACATAAGCAAGTATTTCTACCGGGTAGACCACGACGTTCTCATGGGGATCTTACGGCGGATAATAGCCGACGAGGACATGCTCTGGCTGCTAGAGACCATCGTCCGGTCGGAGGACACCAAGTTTGGCATCCCTCTGGGCGACCACGGTTTCGAGTGCGAGAGGGTCGAGGGAGTGGGTATGCCTATAGGCAACCTAACAAGTCAAATGTTCGCCAACCTCTACCTGAACGAGCTGGACCAGTATGCCAAGCACGTCCTGAAAGTCCGGCATTATATCCGCTATATGGACGATGTGATCATTTTGCACCCGGATAAGAAATACTTGTGGCGGCTCAAAGAAGAGATCGGTGCCTTTCTGGAGGACCATCTGCACCTGGTGCTCAACGACAAGACCACCGTCCGGACTGCGGACCAGGGGATTGACTTCTGTGGCTACCGGATATGGCCCACTCATAGGAAGCTCCGCAAGAGGACGGCCCTCAAAATGAAGCGGCGCCTGAAATACCTTCAGAGGGCCTATGCCCGGGGCGAGGTCAGCTTTGACGAGGTGAACGCCAGCGTGCAGTCCTACCTTGGGCTGCTCAAGCATTGCAACAGCTACAGGCTGCGGAAGAAGTTGTTTGACGATCTTGTTTTTGTACGAGGAGGGGATGCCGGTGAAAACGATGATAACCTGGCCAAGGGGTGAGGCTTATGCCCGGGCCTGATCTCGCGCAATATGGCATTGCATTTTTCACGGTGGCAGGTTTGATTTTCTTGGTAGCCCAGTGGTTCAAGCACAAGAGTGACCAGGAGTTAGCGGAGGTGGTCCAAAACAACACCAAGGCCTTAGAGCAGTTAACGACCTTGATCCAGGTGGCGTTAGCCCGGCAGGAGGCTAAGATAGACGAGCTTCTCGAGCGGGCCAGGCGGTGATGGCCATGCGGGGATTTTGGAATGATCCTGATGGGATCACTATCGAGGACCTTGCGGTCCTTGCATCACTGGGGCTGTATGTCTTTGTTGGAGTAAAAATCGCCCTGGCTGGAGATGTCTCCACAAATCAGGTCGATTTTTTCGCTGTCTTGGGATACCCGATCATTGCGGCCATTGCCAAAAAAGCCATTGAACGGATTGGGTGGCCTACGCTTGGGCGGCGGGGTCAGGTCTCACCGTACCAGCCACCATACTCTTATGATGGCTATTACTCGCCTCCGCCACAACAGGTTTATACCCCGAGAGACGAGGGCGGCGGAGAAGGGCAGACCGGCGCTTCTAATAAACCCACAATTTAAGGAGGTGTTGTTAGGTGAGAGTGTGCATTGATCCCGGCCACGGGGGGAGCGACCCGGGGGCCATGGGGGTAAACGGCCGGCCAGAAAAGGAGACTAACCTCCGGGTAGCCATTCTCGTTGAGCAGGAACTGAAGAGCAGAGGCATCGATGTGCTGCTGACCAGGCGGGACGACCGGGACGTTAGCCTCTCCGAGCGGTGCCAGATAGCGAACCGCTGGGGAGCCGATATTTTCGTGAGCCTCCACGCGGATGCTGCGGGCGGCCCGAGCGCCAAGGGACACCATGCTATTCACAGTATCCATTCCAAGCCGGGGCAAGGGGGCAACAAACTGGCCAGGCTTTTGGTGGACCAGGTAACACTGGTCACGGGCCGGCAGCCCTTCCCCCGGGGAGACAGGGGCGTATGGACCAGAGAGAGCGAGAAGCACCCAGGAGTTGACTACTATGCGGTAATCCGCGAGACGGACATGCCGGCGGCTATATTGGAGCGCGGCTTCCTTACAAACCCGGAGGAGGCGGCACTGCTGTTCGACGATGGTTTTCTGCGGAAACAGGCCCAGGGGATTGCCCGGGCCATCATGATGTATTTCGGTTTGAAAATCGAGGAGGTGGCGGCAGCCATGTTCAAGGACATCATAGGCCACTGGGCTCAGGGCAACATCGAGCATCTGGCTCAACTGGGGATTGTGCGCGGCCGGGAGGACGGCACTTTCGCCCCGGATGCGCCGATTACCAGGGCGGAGGCGGCTGTGATCGTGGGCCGGGCCATCGAGTACGTCCTGGCCGAGGTTAAGAAAATGATCAAGGAGGCGGCGTAAATGGACGATTTGCTTTTGCGGGTGCTATATGACGTTCTGGTGCTTTTGGCAACCGTAGCGGCCGGCTACGCGGTAGCCTGGTTCCGCAAGCGCCTGGGCGTAGAGGGGATGAAGCGGATTGAGGCTGAACTTGCCGCAAAGCAAGAACTGGCAGCCCTTGCGGTACGGTTTGTTGAGCAGGTTTATAAGGATATCCATGGGGAAGCGAAATACCAAAAGGCCGCCGAGTGGCTGGCGGCCAGGGCGGGAGAACTGGGCCTGAAGATAACGCCCGAGGAGATCAAAGGCTTAATCGAAGCGGCCTTACGGACATTCAAGGACGAGTTTGGCGAGGAATGGGCCAAGCAGGCGTAATATGGCAGGAGGGGCACGGACAGACCGGCCCCTCCTTTTGTTGTTTTGGGCCGGACCGTACGGTATAATAGTTGTGAGTCTTGAAAATCGGAAGGGATGGACTTTAATGAGCGATAGAGATGATCGTCGGCGGAAGTATATCACATTTACCTTCGGCTGCCAGATGAACGAACATGATTCAGAGGTGCTGGCTGGCATACTGGAAAGCATGGGCTATTGCCAGGCCGGTAATTCGGAAGATCCCGATATTATTCTTATAAATACCTGCTGTGTGCGCAAAACCGCGGAAAACAAGGTGTTTTCCCTGCTAGGTCGGCTGCGCCGGCAAAAGGCACAGAACCCTAACCTGATCATTGGCGTATGCGGCTGTATGCCCCAGCAGGAAGGCATGGCCGAAAGAATAAAGCAGCTTTTCCCGCATGTCGATTTGATTTTCGGCACGCACAATGTACATCAACTCCCGGAACTGATCGGCAAGGTTATCGAGGGGCAAAAGCAGGTCCTTGAGATATGGCCGGGTTATGGCGGCGAACTCCGGGAAGAGTTGCCCGTTAAGAGAAAGGAGGGGGTTCGCGCCTGGGTCACGATAATGTACGGCTGTAATAATTTTTGCACCTACTGCATAGTACCGTATGTAAGGGGAAGGGAAAAAAGCCGCAGTCCCGAGGCTGTCTATGAAGAGGTAGCAAGGCTTGCCGGGGAAGGATTTAAGGAAGTAATCCTCCTGGGACAGAACGTGAATTCTTACGGCAAGGACCTCGGAGTTAAAACAGATTTTGCCTCTCTGCTCGAATCCCTGGAAAATATCGACGGTATCGATAGAATACGCTACATGACATCGCATCCGAGGGATTTTAGCTTAAGGCTGGTCGAAGCAATTGCTGCCTCAAAAAAGGTGTGCGAGCATTTCCACCTGCCGGTGCAGGCAGGCAGCAACCGGATTTTAAA
Organism: Syntrophothermus sp.; assembly: GCF_013314835.1. Taxonomy (NCBI): domain Bacteria; kingdom Bacillati; phylum Bacillota; class Clostridia; order Eubacteriales; family Syntrophomonadaceae; genus Syntrophothermus; species Syntrophothermus sp. The sequence continues at coordinate 17,298 of NZ_JABUEX010000009.1, read as the reverse complement.
AAAAATGAACAGGGGATATACAAGGGAAGAATATGTAGATCTAATCAGATATATTAAATCCCTTATTCCGCATGCAACCGTAACTACTGACATAATGGTCGGTTTTCCAGGAGAAACCGATGAGGATTTTAACGACACCCTGGATCTGGTCAGAGAGATCCGCTTTGACAGCGCCTATACGTTTGTCTATAACATCAGGCCGGGCACACCGGCCGCTGAAATGCCGGACCAAGTAGCAGAGAATGTAAAGAAAGAAAGAATTCAGGCCTTGATTAAGCTGCAAAATAAAATCAGCCTGGAAAGAAACGAAGAGGAGGTCGGGCAAACCCAGGAAGTCCTGGTGGAAGGGGAGAAAGACAGGGGCTCAGGGTTCATTTACGGCAGGAACAGGGGAAATAAAACGGTTATTTTTAGCGGCGATCCCAGCCTCGTCGGCAAAGTTGTCCCGGTAACCGTAACTGGCGCAAGATTAGCCCATTTAACAGGAATATTAAGTTATAATTATCACCAGGAGGGATCCCGGTGACTTTTACTCCGATGATCAGGCAATATCTTGAGATAAAAAAACAGTATCCGGATGCCATCCTTTTTTTTCGCCTGGGCGACTTTTACGAAATGTTTTTTGACGATGCGCGCCTTGCCTCCAGAGAACTGGAGATAACCCTTACCGGAAGGGACGGAGGAAGCGAGCGCGTTCCTATGTGCGGCATACCTTATCATGCTGCCGACGGCTACATTGCCAGGCTGATCAGCAAGGGGTACCGGGTTGCCATTTGTGAGCAGGTGGAGGATCCTGCCGAGGCGAAGGGCATCGTCCGCCGGGAGGTAACGAGGGTAATTACTCCGGGCACGGTTACGGAAGGTCATTTCCTGGAGGACAAAAAAAACAATTATCTGGCCAGTATTGCCCCGTTTGAAGAGGGATACGGACTTGCCGTTACCGATATCACTACAGGAGTTTTTATGGTCAGCTCTTTCTCCGGTGTCAGAGCATGGAGCGAGTTAATTGATGAAATGGCAAGGCTAAACCCGGCCGAAGTGATTATTCCCCTGGCATATTCTGACAAAATGGGAGGGGATTTAAAACAGCAGGGAATTCTGGCAGTAAGCGGTTACAGGGATACAGCCTTTTCTCCGGCGGAAGCCGTGCCGGCTTTTGAGGAGCAGTTTGGGTCTGCCGGTTCTTTGTGCAATAGGACAATTGATTATCATGCTGCAGTTGCGGCGGCAGGCGCCCTCCTCATTTTTTTAAGGGAAACTCAGAAAAGAGTATTGAAGCATATAAACAAGGCTGCTTTTTACCGCCCCGGTAAGTACATGATACTGGATGCCAACACCAGGCGCAACCTCGAACTGACCAGGGCTATCTCTGACGGATCACGAAGAAACACGCTGCTTTCAGTAATAGATCATACCGTCACCGCCATGGGCGGAAGGCTGCTGAGAAACTGGATCGAGCAGCCCCTTTTGGATGTGGCAGAAATCAAGGCGCGCCTTGAGGCAACAGAGGATTTGGCCGGGAATGCAATGCTGCGCCTGGAATTGAAAAGTTTACTGAAGAACGTTTATGATCTGGAAAGGTTGACGGGGAAGATATCTTTCGGCACGGCAAATGCACGCGACCTGATCGGCTTAAAGAAATCGCTGGCCAATCTTCCTTTAATTAAACAACTGTTACTTGCCCAGGCCGGTGCCGCACTGTTAAAAGATGTTGCCCGGTCTATCGATCCGCTTGAAGAAGTGCGGGAGTTGCTTGAGGCGGCAATAGACGATAACCCACCGCTGTCTTTGAAGGACGGGGGAATTATAAAAAAAGGGTATAATCATGAAGTGGACAGGCTCCGCCAGGCCAGGCGCGAAGGCAAATCCATGCTGGCCGGCCTGGAGGAGCGTGAACGCGCTCGAACCGGCATAAAGTCTCTCAAGGTGGGTTTTAATAAAGTTTTCGGATACTATATCGAGGTTACCAGGGCTAACCTGGAGCTGGTTCCTGAAGACTACCAGCGCAGACAGACGCTTGCCAACGCTGAAAGATTCATAACCCCTGAGTTAAAGGAATATGAGGATATGATCTTAAGAGCGGAGGAGCGCCTTGCAAGTCTGGAGCGGCGCTTGTTTGACGAAGTGCTGGAAAGGCTTTCTGGGGAGATTCACCGGATTCAAAAATCAGCTTCCGCCATAGCAACGGCTGACGCGCTTTATTCCCTGGCTGAAGCTGCCGTTAAAGGGAGGTACTCTAGGCCGGAAATTGCTGAGGACGGCAAACTGCATGTAAAGGACGGACGCCACCCGGTTTTGGAACAGGTTATGGGGCCCGGCCGGTTTGTGCCGAATGATACCTTCATGGATAACGAGGAAAGCCGCTTTATTCTGTTAACTGGCCCGAATATGGCCGGAAAAAGTACCTATATGCGGCAGGTTGCCTTAATAGTTTTGTTAGCGCAAATTGGCAGTTTCGTGCCGGCATTATTTGCCAGAATACCGGTGTTTGACAGAATATTCACCAGAGTGGGCGCGTCAGACGACATTGCCGGCGGGCAGAGTACATTCATGGTGGAAATGAATGAATGCCGTATTATTGTTAATGAAGCAACAGAAAAAAGCTTGATTATTATGGACGAGGTGGGCCGTGGCACGAGCACTTACGACGGTATTAGCATTGCCCGGGCGCTGGCCGAATACATACATACAAAAATCCGGGCAAAAACTTTATTTTCCACCCATTACCACGAACTGACGGACCTGGACAGTATGCCGGGGATTGTCAACTTTAATGTGGCAGTCAGGGAGGAAGGCGAAGATATCATTTTCTTGCGCAAGGTGGTGCCGGGAAAATCTGACCGCAGTTACGGGATTCAGGTGGCCAGGTTGGCAGGCCTGCCTGGGGAAATTATAAACAGATCAATGGAGATTTTAAAAACCTTGGAGCTTGCCGCAGAACGGCCGCCGCAGCCTTCACCTGCAAAAGAATGGCCGGCATACAGGTATAAAGAAAACGAGTGCCATGTCATTCAAGAGCTGCGCAGGTTAAATGTGCTGGAAATGACTCCACTGGAGGCAATCAACAAGCTTTATATGCTGCACAAGAAGTTAACTGAAAGCGCGACACTAAAGACAACATCTCTTTAGCTTTTAAGAGGGGGGAAGCCAATGTATGTCGGTGTTGATGTAGGGGGTACATACACCGATGCGGTACTGGTTGAAAACGGCCGGGTTAGGGCCACGGCCAAGGTGCCTACCGGGAAAGACCTTCTGGAGCCAATTTTAAAGGCAATGGATATTATTCTTAAAGATGTTGATAAAAAAAATATTAAGAGAGTTGTCTTCAGCACCACGATGATTACCAATTTAATAGCGGAAAAAAAATACGACCGGGTTGCCCTCCTTTTAATTCCGGGGCCCGGCTTGAGCCACAAGTACTATGAATTAGGCACTGATGCGCATATACTCTCCGGTTCTATTGATTACCGCGGCAGGGAAATAGTCCCCTTAAAAAGGAGTGAAATTGAATCTGCCTTGGCCGACCTGGCCGCCAAAGGTTACAAAAAGGTCGGTGTTGTCGGAAAGTTTTCCCCCCGCAATAACTCCCATGAAAGGCAGGTTGCTACAATCATAAGCGAAAAATACCCCTACTGGCAGGTTGAAACGGGTTCCCGTATTGGAAGCAGGCTGAACTTTCCGCGCAGAGCAGTTACTGCCTACTTAACCTGTGCCACACGTGAGCGTTACAGTTATTTTGTCGAATCGGTCCGCCAGGCGCTGAAAAAGCGTGAAATCAAGGCAGATGTATTTATTTTAAAAGCAGACGGCGGAACTCTGCCCCTGAAAAGTTCTGAAGAAATGCCGGTAGAAACGATTTTTTCCGGGCCTGCTGCAAGCACGTTGGGAGTACAGGCATTAACTCCGCCGGGAGAAACGGCCGTTGTAGTGGACATTGGCGGCACCACTACCGACCTCGCCTTAATTTTAAGCGGCAAGCCACTTCTTTCTGCAAAAGGGGCAAGAGTTGAAGGGCAGCTTACCCAAGTGCGCACACTGGCCGTAAAATCCATTCCTGTCGGAGGGGATAGCCTCCTAAAATGCACCGGTGCCGGTTTGACGATATGTCCTGAGAGGATGGGGCCTGCCTATTGTTTGGGAGGGCCGGCGCCAACCCCGACCGATGCCTTGAGGGCACTTGGAATGACCGAATTAGGAGACCTGGAAAAGGCAAGGGAAGCCATGACCCTGCTTGGAAAGGACGCCGGCATGAACGGTAGCGATGTTGCCGGAAAGGTGATAAACCTTGTGGTGGAAAAAATTGCAAACGAAATAGACAGGATGTTTCTTGAATGGGAGCAGGAACCTGCCTACAGGGTATGGGAAGTGCTGCAAAAGCAAAAGGTAAGACCTTCCGTTGTGGTCGGGGTGGGAGGCGGCGCCCCGGGTTTTATTGCCGGGGTGGCTGAAAAACTGGGGTGCCGTCCGGTTATACCTTCCTATGCGCCGGTGGCCAACGCAATCGGCGCTGCAGTGGCCAAGCCGACAATGCAGGTGAGTCTGCGGGCAGATACCGAACAAGGCTATTACATTATCCAGGAAGAAGGTATTAAAGAAAAGATCGACAGGAGGTCTTTTAACGAGCAAACAGCGCTGGATGTGGCCAGGGACATGCTGGTCAGGAAGGCGTTAAAGTACGGCCTGGAGGTAGCGCCGGAAGAAATTGAGGTTACCCACCAGGAAGTGTTCAATATGTTCAGGGACTGGACGACGAAAGGAAAGCTTATTGAGGTCATTGTGCAAACTGCCAGGGGTATTATGTGCAGTATAAGGACGGGAGGGAATTGAAAATGAAAAGGGTCTCAAATAAGCAAACAGGCTTGATTTTCTTCCCGGCCTTTGACTGGGCAATTTCGCCCACCCATCCGGAAAGAGAGGAAAGGCTCCTTTACACCCGGGACCAGATATTCGAGGAGGGCATAATGGACCTGCCTCAGATAATTGAATTTGCCCCAAAATTGGCCACAGTTCACGATGTCGCCAGAGTGCATTTTTGTGTGCCCCGGGTAAAAGACCAGACCACCGAAGCGCATCTGATTGCAGCCGGTGCCGCAATCCTGCTGGCAGAACAAATTGTTGCCGGAAATATCCTTAACGGCTTTGCCCTGGTCAGGCCGCCGGGGCATCACGCCATGCGGGTGGTGCACGGAAACAGGGGTTTTTGCAACATAAACAATGAAGCCATTATGATAGAAAAACTGCGCAGCCGCTATGGAATCAACCGCATTGCCGTTGTTGACACGGATGTGCACCACGGCGACGGTACTCAGGACATATTCTGGCATGACCCCGATGTTCTGTTTATATCCTTTCACCAGGACGGCCGCACGCTTTATCCCGGCACCGGATTTACCTATGAACTGGGCGGGCCAAAAGCTTTTGCCCGGACCATTAACATACCTTTGCCGCCCGGAACAACTGATGAAAGCCTGATGTACGTGGTTGACAACCTGATTGTGCCCGTCTTAAAAGATTTCAAGCCAGATTTTATTGTAAATTCGGCAGGCCAGGACAATCATTATACCGATCCGCTGGGAAGCATGCGGATTACAGCCCAGGGTTACGCCAGGCTGACTGAAAAGTTAAAGCCTGATATTGCCGTGCTTGAAGGCGGCTATGCCATTGAAACCGCCCTGCCGTATGTAAATATGGCTATCATTCTGGCTTTGGCCGGTTTGGACTATTCTGAAGTGCGGGAGCCGGATTACTGGCCGGGCCGCTTTAAAGAAAGCCCGGAACGCAAGGCGCAGGTACAAAGGCTTGTGGAGGAACTGTTAAAATACTGGGAAATGCGCGACAAAGCTTCGCCCGACCCCAAATCAGTCAACGGCAGGTTTTATCAAAGAAAGCGAAGGATTTTTTACGACACGGATTATATAGAGGAAATTCAGTTTGAAAGCCTTAAACTGTGCGACGACTGCCCGGGGTACCTGTCCATTGACTCGACGGCCAATCACGGCTATGGCAGGACGGGGAAGGTTTTGTGCCTTTCTGTGCCTTTCAAGGCCTGTTCCGTCTGCCGGGCGGAAGCGGCCGAAACATATGAGAGGTCTAAAAAGGACAGGGACTATCAGTACGTTTACCTTCAGGACAAAGCCGCCGACACTTTCCTCGGCTATGAAGTTAGTACCGGCCAGGAATGGTTTTCGAACGGCTAGTGGAGGTGCTGCCTTGGCAAATATAATTATTCTGGATGAATTTACGGCCGGCCAGATAGCAGCGGGGGAAGTGGTAGAGCGGCCGGTGTCAGTGGTCAAGGAGTTGGTGGAAAATTCCATCGATGCGGGGGCCGGCAGAATCGTCGTTGAGCTTGAGGGAGGCGGCCTTCAAGCAATAAGCGTGTTGGACGATGGCTGCGGCATGAGCGAGGAAGACCTTGTGCTGGCCTTCCAGCGCCACGCCACGAGCAAAATTAAGTGCAGTGACGATTTAAACCGCATAACCACGCTTGGGTTCAGGGGGGAAGCCCTGCCCAGTATAGCGGCGGTTTCAAAAATAACCGTTGCCACCCGGACCCGCGATGCTTTGGCCGGAACCAGGGCGGAATTTGCAGGGGGAGAGCTGATCGGCAAGGGGCCAATTGGCTGCCCCCCCGGCACAAGTATTACGGTAAGGGATTTGTTTTACAACACACCGGCCAGACGAAAGGCAATGAAAGCGCCTTCAGCCGAGGGCGCTCTGTGCGGTGGGCTGATATCACGCCTGGCCCTAGCCCGCCCCGATATCTGTTTTGAGCTGGGAATTAAGGGCAGGCGGGTTTTTTACTCGCCCGGTTCGGGCAACCTGATCGATTCGCTGGCTGCCGTTTACGGCCGTCAGATTGCAGCAGAAATGATTGCGGTAAAGGCTGTTGCGGAAGGCCTCTCGATAAACGGGTATTTGGGCAAGCCATCTCTTAGCCGCAGCACCCGCAGCCATATAACGGTAATAATAAACGGACGGTACGTGCGCTGCCCTGCCATTGCGGAGGCAATTGAAGGAGCCTACGGCACCCTCCTGTCCAGGGGGAGAAGGCCGGTGGCGGTTCTGTCCTTATCAGTTTCGCCGGAACTGTTGGACGTAAACATACATCCGGCCAAACTGGAGGTGCGCCTGCTGGAAGAAGAAAAAACAGCAAGCCTGTTGGCCGGCATCTTGAAAGACGCTCTTGCTGACAAAGCGGTAATACCGTCCGCGGGTAATTTCCGGCAGGCAGCACTGCGCTTGGAAAATAATAAACCCGGGGCTGAGATTTTCGACGGCCTGGGTGCGGGGATCATTAAAACGCCCGGCGGGGGATCTTCTGACAGGCATGTTCCGGGCGACAAAAAAAATATCCAGGAATGTTTAACCCTGCCTGATGCCCATGAATATGTTGCAGACAGGGTATGGGTCAGGGAAGCGGAAGACACCCCGGCCTACGGCAATAAGGTTGAAAAGCTGCCCGTTTTAAATGCCCTTGCCCATTTTCCACCCGTTTACATTCTGGCCGGAGGCGAAGACGGGCTTTATATTGTTGACCAGCATGCAGCCCACGAAAGGATTATCTATGAAGAAATCCTGTCGTCAGGCAGGACCAGACCGAGCCAGTACCTGCTTGTTCCGGTAATGCTGGAACTGGACTACCGCGAAGCTTCCATTTTGATCGAACGGATAATCTGGTTTACAGACGCCGGCTTTGTTATAGAACATTTTGGAGGAAATACTTTCCTTTTGAGGGGTGTACCTTTTGAATTGCCCGCTGGGCAAGAAAGAGAAATAATTTTAGATCTTTTGGATTACTTTGAAAGTAAAGGAACTGGTGCGGGTATGACAGATTTCTTTAAATGGGCTGCCGCTTCAATTGCCTGCAGGAGCGCAGTGAGGGCCGGAGAAAAGCTTTCGCTGCCTTCAATGAATGCGCTTCTCCAGAGGCTGTCAGGAACTGCCAGCCCGTATACTTGTCCCCATGGAAGACCGGTCGTTATCAAATTGTCATTCAGGGAGCTGGAATTGCGTTTCAGGAGATGAAACAAAAAGATTATCTGAGATTTGCGGTAACGACATCTCTCCGGCCGTCCCCGGAACAGGTTGCAGCGGCAAAAAGGCTTGCCGCGGAATTGAATACTGTTTTTCTTGAGAGAAACAATCTTTCCTTAAAAAGCCTCTCCCGGCTGTTCAATGTCGAAAGGTTAATAGTAGTATCGGCGCAAAAAGTCTCCTGTATTTCGCCGGAGGGAAAGGAGTTTTTTTTCCACCCAAGTCTTGCCATACTGCGTATAAAGGAAATAAAAGATGGGAAAACTGACCAAATGATTAACGCCATGTCTCTGGGAACCGGACACTCGGTTCTGGACTGCACCCTTGGTTTAGGTACCGATGCGATTGTAGCCAGTTATGTAACCGGTTCAGGCGGCCGGGTAACCGGCCTGGAGAGTTCTCCAGTAATATCGGCGCTGGTCCGTGCCGGATTGTCGTCATATAATAAGGCCGGAGAGGATATTGCTGCAGCAATGCGCAGGATAACGGTGATTACCACAGATTACAAAGAATATCTGGCGACTTTGCCGCCCTGCTGTTACGATGTTGTTTACTTTGATCCCATGTTCCGGCTGCCCGGGCGAAAATCGCCGCCAGTAGATGCCTTCAGGACGCTGGCCAATCACGCCCCGGTTGATCGGGAATCCGTTGAACTGGCGCTGAGGGCGGCCGTAAAAAGGGTTGTTTTAAAGGAAAGGCGCGGCAGTTTGGAATTTGAGCGACTTGGGTTTAAAAAAATTTACGGAGGAAAATACTCCCCCGTAGCTTACGGGGTGATAGATTTGCAGGGTTAGCAGAAAGATGAGCAGCGAGAACAAAAAAGAACCTCTCCTGGTAATTACAGGGCCTACGGCTACAGGAAAAAGCGAAGTCGGCGTGCTGGTGGCCGAAAAGTTAGGCGGGGAGATAATTTCAGCCGACTCCATGCTTATTTACAGGGGCATGGACATCGGAACTGCCAAGCCCACAAACGCCGACAGGCGCGGTATCCCGCACCACATGATTGACATTGTTGAGCCGGATCAGGATTACAATGTTGCTCTTTACCGGGAGCAGGCAATGGCGGTTATAAAAAAAGTGCTTGAAAGGGGAAATTTACCCATAGTAGTTGGCGGTACGGGATTATACATAGAAGCCCTGATTAGGAACTATAGTTTTGGCGGAGCCGGCACCGATAAAACGCTGAGAAAAAAGCTTCAAAAAGAAGCCGCTGAAAGCCCCTTCCTGCTCCACCAGAGGCTTGCCAAAATCGATCCGGCAACAGCCTCGCAGCTCCACCCTGCCAATACAAGGAGGGTAATTCGTGCCCTGGAAGTATATTACCTTACAGGAAAGCCCATTTCGAATTTTAAAAGGCTAGATGAACCTGACCCTCCTTTTAACCTTTTAATGTTCGGTCTGACCATGGAAAGGGAGGCTCTGTACAGGAGAATTGAAAAAAGGGTTGACAGGATGATTGCCATGGGACTTATTGAGGAGGTGCAAAACCTGCTCCAGCGCGGCTTCAGTCCCGGATTAAATTCAATGCGCGGGCTTGGCTATAAGGAAATGATATCTTACTTAAATGGCACGCTATCTTTGGAAGAGGCGGTTGAAGTCCTGAAAAGGAATACACGGCGCTTCGCCAAGAGGCAAATGACCTGGTTCCGCCGCTATAAAGAAATAAGATGGCTTAAAATAGAAAATTTTGCAGATTGTGAGGCTATTGCCCAAGAAATTGCCAGATGCACAGAAGGAGTATTATAAGGTACGTAGAAACAATATTATTTAAAAAAGAAAAACATTCCAACGAAGGGAGCTCCTACAATGACAAAACCCCAGATTAACCTCCAGGATGCCTTTTTAAACCAGGTAAGAAAGGAAAACATCCCTGTTACCATTTTCCTTGTTAACGGCTTTCAATTAAAGGGAATGGTGAGGGGCTTTGATAATTTTACGGTGATTTTAGAAAGTGAAGGCAAGCAGTTGATGGTCTACAAGCATGCAATTTCCACCGTAAGCCCGTTGAAGCCTGTAAGCACTTCTTTTTCTGAAGCCAAGGCACCAGAAAAGTCCTGAGATTACGGCTCCTCACCGAGGAGCTTTTTTTTAGGTTGTAAAGAGCCGCTTTGGGCGTATAATTTATTGACTCAGAACCAGAGCGGGGTGTCGGAACAGTTGAAGATAAAAATTCTTAACGGCCAGCTTCCAGGTGTTTGTCAGGTGCAAAGGCCCGAATCCAAAATAAAAAAAATGCCTGTAAGCCATACTGCCGGAAAGACGGTAAAAGGAGGATATGAGCCCGGCCCGCCTAAGACAGCCCAGGAAATCATGATGGAACTTAATTCTCTGGTTGGGCTGCAAAGTGTAAAAAAATTAATCGAGGAAATTTATGCTTTTGTAGAGATACAGAAGAAAAGGCAAAAAGAGAAGCTAGCAGTGGAAAACCTTGTGCTGCACATGATCTTTAAAGGAAATCCGGGAACCGGCAAGACAACGGTGGCCAGAATTCTAGGCAGGCTTTTCAAGGAGGTTGGTGTGCTGCCGAGAGGCCATCTGGTTGAGGTGGAGCGCGCCGATCTGGTAGGAGAGTTTATCGGTCATACGGCCCAGAAAACCAGGGAGCAGATTAAGCAGGCCCTGGGCGGAATACTTTTTATAGATGAAGCCTATTCCCTGGCCAGAGGAGGAGAAAAGGACTTTGGCAAAGAGGCGATAGACGCCATGGTAAAGGGAATGGAGGACCACAGGGACAACCTTATCCTGATCCTGGCGGGATACCAGGAGGAGATGGACAGGTTTTTAGAAACCAACCCGGGCTTGCGTTCCCGCTTTCCAATTCATATCACCTTTCCCGACTACAGCATTAAAGAACTTTTGGCCATTGCAGACATAATGCTTAAGCAGAGGCAGTATGTTCTTTCCAGCGGGGCCAGGGAAGAGCTTCGCTTTATAATTGAAAAGGAACATAAAAGACATGAACACAGCGGCAATGCCAGGCTGGTGAGGAATCTAATCGAACAGGCCATCCGGCGGCAGGCGGTCAGGCTTTTACACAAAAAGGGCGAATTGAGCCGCAACGACCTGATGACCATCACCAGAGAGGATCTGGAAAGTGCGGCGGGTAATTAAAAGGCAGGTTGCCAGATATAGCCGAATGTTGCAGGGGAGATTAAAATGCCGGTGAAAATTATTGTTGATCTGGAGCTTTTGGCTAAAGAAGTGGAAGATGAAGTGCGGGAAGTTTATCTTTCAATAGAAAAAAAAGCCTTAAAAAATCACGCCAAGGTTCTTGAAGGCTTCCGCAGGTGGCACATCAGTGATTACCATCTTAAGGGCTCGACAGGCTATGGCTACGGCGACGCGGGCAGAGAAGCGCTGGAAAGAGTTTACGCCGAAATATTCAGGGCAGAAGCGGCACTGGTACGCGGACAAATAGTATCCGGCACGCATGCTATAGCTTTATGCCTCTACGGCATACTGCGCCCCGGGGATGAACTGCTTTTCATCCAGGGAGAACCTTACGACACCCTTAGCGAAATGATTGGCATCAGAGGCGAGGATCATGGATCTCTTAAAGAATTTGGCATTAATTACAGGCAGGTCGGGCTTGTTGACAGGACTGCAATTGATTACGAAGCCGTCGGACAGGCCATAAGCGACAGGACCAGGATGGTGATGCTGCAGCGTTCACGGGGTTACAGCTTAAATCCTTCCCTCAGCATAAGAGAAATGAAAAGAATTATAAATTTCATAAGAGACAAAAAGCCAGATACAATAATCTTTGTTGACAATTGTTACGGTGAATTTGTGGAAGAAGAGGAACCCATAGAGGCAGGCGCCGACCTGGCAGCGGGTTCTCTGATAAAAAACCCGGGCGGCGGGATTGCGGCAACCGGCGGCTATGTGGTGGGCAAGGCGCAGTACGTACAAATGGCTTCAAACAGGTGGACCGCCCCCGGCATTGGTGCAGGTGTGGGACCAACGCTGGAACATAACAGGCTTCTTTTTCAGGGGCTTTTTCTTGCCCCCCATGTTGTTGCTGAGGCTTTGAAAGGAGCTGTCTTTGCCTCAAGGTTTTTTGAAAGGCTGGGCTTTGAGGTGATGCCCCGGTATGATGAAGAGCGGCATGATATTGTGCAGGCCATCAGGCTGGATGCTCCGGAGAGGATGCTGGCTTTCTGCCGCGGCATACAGGCGTGTTCCCCGGTAGACTCCCATGTTGTTCCGGAAGCAAGTACCCTGCCGGGCTACGGAGAACCGGTGGTTATGGCTGCCGGAACATTCATCCAGGGGGCCTCGCTGGAACTCAGCGCCGACGGCCCCATCCGGCCGCCCTACGTCGTTTACCTCCAGGGTGGCCTATCCAAGGAATACGTGAGACTGGCTGTGATATCGGCTGCCAGAGAAGTTTTAAAAGTTTAAAAACTTATATTTTGAAATTTTATGAATATTTAATATTAGAAGGAGGTTTTAAGAGACAAATAGAGAATCTTTATAACGATTATTTTTAATAATGGCGGTGCTCTTATGAATTTAAAACAGTTAGAGGCATTCCTGCTGGTGGCAGAATTACAAAGCTTTACCAAGGCAGCACGGCAGCTTTACATGAGCCAGCCGGCCGTCAGCTTTCAAATCAAGGCCCTTGAGGAAGATCTGCAGGTTGCTTTATTCCAGCGCGGCGACAAGAAGGTGATTCTTACCGAAGCCGGACGCCTTTTGTACCCGGAAGCCAAACAAATGCTCAAGCATTACCAGAAGATTAAAGTAGGCCTTGATGATTTGAGAGACCTGAAAAAAGGCCATCTAGTAGTGGGGGCGAGCACAATTCCGGGGGAATATCTTTTGCCTTTATTGATTGGTAAGTTTAAGGAAAAATACCCCGGAATAAAAATCACCCTCAAGGTTTCCGGCAGCGGGCAGGTTGGACAATGGGTTCGGGAGAGGGAAATAGACCTTGGTATAACAGGTGCATTTATAGAAGGAGAAAGTCTTGAGTGCCGCCCCTGGATTGATGACCAGCTTGTTTTGATTGTCAATCCTTCCCACCGTTGGGCAAGCTTAGGCGCTGTCCAGGCGTCCGAATTAAAAAACGAACCGATGATAATGCGCGAACATGATTCCGGCACTCGCCGGACCATAGAAAAAAAGTTAAAGGAATGCAATTTGAGTCTTGAAAAAATCCCTCAAGGGATGGAGCTAGGCAGCACCAGGGCTGTTATAACGGCAGTGGAGGCGGGTCTAGGAGTGAGCATAGTGTCAAGATATGCCGCTAGGGAGGCTCTTGAATTGGGGCGGGTAAAAGAGGTTCAGGTAACCGGCCTCAACATGAACCGTAGCCTCTATCAGGTAAGGCATAAACAGGGTATAGAAGGGTTTGCCATCAGGGCTTTCACCGAATTCATTAATGACAGGAATGTTCTGGAACGTTTCCTTCTTTAAAACGCTTCCTGGTTAAACAGGAAGCGTTTTTTTGGAAAGCCGGCCGGCCAATTTTAGCTGTACATTTAGAAGGAAATTTAGTTCATTTTGTCAAATAAATCTCGCATGCAAAAGGCTTCATTATTAACTAAAAACAATAAAAAAAAGTTTTTAACCCTTCGCACCAAAATGGCCATCCTTTCATTTGGATCGGTTTTTCTTTCTATTTTAATTGGAGGGCTCATCGTAGTAGGAAAAATTTCCGTAACTCTGGAGAAAGAACTCGGCATGAGGGCGATGGCCATTGCCCGGACCCTGGCCCAATTTGAGGAGATCCAGAAAAATGTCGGCAGGCCGGGCGGAGAGGTTTTTATTCAGCCGCTTGCCGAACGTACCAGGCTTGCCACCGGCGTTGAATATATAGTTATTGTGGATATGGAGGGCAGACGCTATTCTCATCCGGTGGAAGACAGGATTGGCAAAAAGTTTAATGACCCTGATCTTGGCCCGGCCCTGGCTAACAACGAATATATATCCAGTGCCGAAGGAGTGCTGGGTCCGTCCGTCCGTGCGTTTGTCCCGATTAAGGTTGATGAGGGTACCAGGCAGGTCGGCGTTGTAATAGTCGGAATACTTACCCCTACAATAGGCAGCATTCTGAGAACAATTCAAATTCAACTTTATTATTCCCTGGGCATTGGGCTTGCAGTAGGCCTTCTAGGCTCTCTCTACCTGGCCAGGAAAATTAAAAGCGCCATGTTCAGCCTGGAACCAGAAGAGATTGCCCGCCTGTTAGAGGAACGGGAGGCAGCATTCCAGGCCATGAGCGAGGGCATAATCGCCATAGATACAGAGGGCCGCATAACCATTGCCAATAATGAAGCGGGGCGGATTATAGGGAAAAATAGAGAGGAAATTGTCGGCCGGCATATTAAGGAAGTTATTCCTAACACCAGGTTGCCGGAAGTCTTGCACACTGGTATTGCTCATATAAACACCGAAATGTTTTTAAACGATACCATGGTTCTGGTTAGAAGGGTTCCGATCAGGTTTAAGGGTGAGATAATCGGAGCGGTTTCTACTTTTCAGGATAAAACCGAGGTTAACAAGCTGGCAGAAGAACTGACCGGAGTAAAGGCTTTTGTGGAGGCATTAAGGGTACAGAACCACGAGCACATGAATAAACTTCACACCATAGCAGGATTAATACAGCTCGGCAAATACCAGCATGCCCTCGATTATATCTTTAACCTGACCGAAGAGCAGCAGGAGTTGACCAGGCTGCTGTCCAAAAATATTTTTGATCACAGCATAGCCGGCCTGATTCTGGGGAAATACAACAGGGCCAAAGAACTGCGGGTCGAAATGGAAATAGACCGCAACACCTTCCTAAAAGAACTGCCTCCTTCCCTTGAAACCGGCGGGCTGGTAATAATAATCGGCAATCTCATTGAAAACGCACTCGATGCCGTCCGCCGGCAGCAACCGGACCGGCGGAGGGTGTATTTTGGCCTGTTTGACAAACCGGGCAGCTTGGAAATGATCGTGCGCGACAGCGGACCGGGCATTCCGGAAGATGCCCGTGATAAAATTTTTGACCAGGGATTTACTACTAAAGGGGCCGCAAACCGGGGACTGGGTCTCTACCTGGTTAAGCGTTACGTTGATCTAGCCCAGGGTTCTATTTCCTTAAAGTGTCCAGATGGCGGGGGAACTGAATTTAACATTCGTATCCCAAAGGCATCAAATAATTATAAAGAATCATAAAGCAGACAATCTTGGGGAGGCGGATTAACAAATGTCCCAAATTGGCGTCTTAATTGTTGAAGATGACCCCATGGTGGTTGAGGTAAACCGCGGTTTCATCAATGCTGTTCCCGGATTTAAAGTGGTAGGAGTTGCCCGTTCCGGCCGCGAAGCCATTGAAATGATTAAGGAACTGTCGCCCGATCTGGTTCTTCTGGATATTTACCTTCCCGATGTAGATGGTCTTACCACCCTTCAAGAAATAAGGCGCATCGGCCTGCCGACCGATGTGATTATTGTAACTGCCGCTCAGGATGCAGAAACAATCCAGAGAGGTTTTCGTTACGGCTCAATTGATTACATTATCAAGCCTTTTAAATTTACCCGTCTAAAAGCGGCCCTAAACAGTTATGCAACACTGTATAACCGGTTCAGGCGGCAGGCCCAGATGAACCAGGCTGAAATCGACAGCCTAACGCTCGGCCGCGGCCAGCAGGTAGATGAAGGGGTTCCAAAAGGATTGAACGAAGTAACCTTAAAGCAGGTTTTCCTGTACCTTCTGAAGGAAGGCGTTGCCCTTTCGGCCGAAGAAGTGGCCGAAGGAGTCGGACTGGCCAGGGTTACTGCCAGAAGATATCTTGATTATATGGAAAAATCGGGGAAGGTAGTGCTAGAGCTCCAGTACGGCTCTGTTGGAAGGCCGGTTAACAGGTACAGAATAAAGGAATAACCCAAGGGGTAAAGAAATGAATCTGCGGATTTTTCTTTTTTTGTGCATCGTATGGCTGGTGGTTATTGCTGCCGGATGCAGCAGGCGGGTGGTTGACTCAGAACAGGTCAGCAGGGAAGAAAAAATCGTTATCAAGTTTTCCCATGTGGTGGCCGAGAACACTCCGAAAGGGCTTGCTGCCCAGCGTTTTGCAAATCTTGTCAAGGAACGCACGGGAGGAAGGGTGGAGGTTCAGGTCTTTCCTAATTCCGTTCTTTATAAGGATGGTGAAGAAATTCAGGCCCTGCAGGCCGGCGCGGTGCAGATGATCGCTCCCGCCACATCAAAGCTGTCCTTACTGTACCCCCAGTGGCAGGTTTTTGATCTTCCGTACGCGTTTGCTGATGAAGAGGCCGTTCACAGGGCAATGGAAAGCTACCTGGGCAAAAAGCTGTACGATGGGTTAAAAGCAAACAACCTTGTGCCGCTTTCTTTCTGGGGCAGCGGATTCAAGCAAATGACCAACAGCGTAAGGCCACTGATTAAGCCAGAGGATTTTCAAGGGCTTACTTTCAGAGTAATGATTAACAGCCAGGTTTTAAAGAGGCAGTTTGAGAAACTTGGCGCACACCCTGTAGAAGGTACTTTTGACAACCTGTATCGTGTCCTCGAGTCACGGGCGGTAGATGGAGAAGAAAATACGCTATCAAATATTTTTTCTAAAAATTTTTATAAAGTTCAGCCTTACCTGACCATTTCCAACCATGGTTACATGGGTTACGTGGTAATGACAAACAGCGAATTCTGGTCAAGTCTGCCGGAAGATGTCAGAAACATTTTGGAAAGCACGCTGCAGGAGGTTACAGAATGGGAGCACGAGCAGGCCTTGCAAATTAACAGGGATTGCTTAAAGCAAATAATTTCCTCCGGTATGGTACAGGTTCACTATCAGACCGAAGATGAAAAGAGAGAGTGGGTCAGAGCATTGAGGCCTCTTTATGAAGAGTTCAGGGAAATCATAGGGGAAGACCTTATAGATTATCTTGAAGAGTCCCGCCAGGAATAACCTCTTTACAATTACCTTAAATCTTTAGCAAGGCTATTGGCAATATTTTTCAAAAAGGGTTTAAAAGCGGGAAGTAAAAAAGACATCTTTTTTCCCGGTTCATCACTTATTTGATCTTTGAAAGGGAAAAAAGTGCCTATTTTTGTGATATTTATGATAAGTTATAGTATGAGCTGTATTGCATCAATATAAAATATAAACAAGCTAATAAATGGGAGTGTAAATTATTTTGTGTAAATGGGTATTCCCAGAAAAAATTGGTTAAGCTATAAATGGCTCTTACCTGCCAGGAGGGTAGGGCACTGCTGGAGAGCAACCCGAGCGCCTGGCAGGGTTCTGC
>NZ_JABUEX010000082.1:0-7657 GCF_013314835.1 Syntrophothermus sp. | reverse complement strand
TGCACCAGATTGCCGTGGGAGTGAGCATGAGTGTGTTTAACCGCAGGATGGGTGTGTTCGTGGACATGCAATACCATTATCCATAACCTCCTCCCTGAAGGTTTACTGCCGTCCATCGGCAGCGTTTGCCAATTTTTATTATATATTCAGGAGGAAGAAAAAGTCAATCAAATTTTTGGCAAGCCAGCGCGGCTCTGAGGAGTCAGGCTTCTGCTTTCACGTAACGCCCCCACTTCCAGTCGCGGACCACGAGGGGCTCCGCCTCAGGCCTCTGGACCTCGCCCCCCACAACCTCTCCGATGAAGATCACGTGGTCACCGGCAGGGTGGGTGGCCGCTACCCGGCACTCGAGGTTGGCGAGGCAGTCCTCGAGGAGCGGAACCTTGACAGTTTTTCCCGGGAGGGTTTTTAGACCCAGGGCCCTTACCTTGTCCACGTCCCTTCCGGAGCGGCTGCCGCAGAACTGAGCGATCTCCGCCTGGTCGGCGGCGAGGATGCTGACGACGAATTCCCCGGAGGCGGAGACGAGTTCGTAGGTGAAGCGCTCTGGGGCAATCGAAACCATCACCAGCAGGGGCTTGAAGGAAACCTGGCTCACCCAGGAAGCTGTCATGAGGTTGTGGCGGCCCTCGTGAAAGCTCCCGATCAGAGTCACGGGCCAGGGAAGCTGGCGCAGGGCTGTTTTCACTTTCCCGACCTCCTTGATTTTTTATTTAATTTAATTTACCACATCCACACCTTTACCTCCAAGAACTATTCTCCAGGTTTTAGTTTTGCTTGCGCTGCCGGGTCGGTTGTGATATTATACCTTTGAGTAATAACTGAATAGTCAAACAGGTGTCCCATGAAGGGGAGAATAGGGAAGTCCGGACGCCCCGGCACTCAGGTTAAGAGCTGGAGTGGGCCTGCAGTTGCGAGAGGAAATTTCTGCAACTTCACTGGGTAGAGGTTGTTGGTACCAGAGCGTAAAACCTGAGTGCGGGCGGAAACGGCGCGGTCCCGCCACTGTAATCGGGGAGCTTGACCCGGTCACTGGCCGGCACTCAGTTCATCTGATTCCTGCTGCAACGAAAGCAGGTTATTGCTAACGATAGAGTCGCGGTAAACGGAACTATACATGGCTGGGTGCTGCCGGGAAGGCCGGGGGAGGAAGCGCGCGATGATCCGCTAGCCAGGAGACCTGCCTGTTTGAGGGAGGGCTGCTCTCGCGCGAAAGGGCAGCCG
Source organism: Syntrophothermus sp. (assembly GCF_013314835.1). Classification (NCBI taxonomy): domain Bacteria; kingdom Bacillati; phylum Bacillota; class Clostridia; order Eubacteriales; family Syntrophomonadaceae; genus Syntrophothermus; species Syntrophothermus sp. The sequence continues at coordinate 6,433 of NZ_JABUEX010000082.1, read as the reverse complement.
GGCGCGGAGGATGATGGTAAAGTCCTCAGCCAGATGAGGTTTTGGCTGGGGACTTTTTATTTTACTTCAATGGAGGTGGGTTGAAAATGCCAACGCAGATGGCCAGGGCTCTGGCCGGTGAAATCACGCCAGAAATGCAAAGGGTGGCCGAGCGGGAGGGAGTGGACCCGGAGTTCGTCCGCCGGGGATTGGCGGCCGGGACCATCGTCATACCCCGCAACCGCGCTAGAAAGAACATCGATCCCGTGGGTATCGGCACGGGGCTTTCGGTGAAGGTAAGCGCCAGTGTGGGCCTGGCAGCGGAAAGGGATACCATTGAGGGTGAGGTCGCCAAAGTAAGGGCGGCTGTGGAAGCCGGCACCGATGCCATTATGGATTTGAGCGTATGTGGGGACATTGACGGTGCCCGGCGGGCCGTGCTGGCGGCAACCACTACGCCCGTGGGTACCCTGCCCGTCTACCAGGCCCTGGCGGAGGCCCGGGAGAAGTATGGAGCGGCGGTAAAAATGAAGGTGGACGAGATGTTCGATGTCATCGAGCGGCAGGCCGCCGATGGGGTGGATCTTCTGGCCCTCCACTGCGCCACCACCTGGCAGACCCTGCGGGCGGCCAAAAAGCACCGCCGCGTTGATTACCTGGTCAGCCACGGGGGCAGCCACTTAATGGGCTGGATGATTTACAACCAGCAGGAGAATCCCCTTTACGAGCATTTCAACCGGCTGCTGGAAATCTGTCGCCGCTATGACGTTACCTTAAGCCTGGCCGACGGCTGGCGTCCCGGCTGCCTGGCCGACTCCCTGGATGCCGCCCAGGTGCAGGAACTGGTGGTTCTGGGGGAACTGGTGGCTCGGGCCCGGGAAAAAGGGGTGCAGGTGATGGTGAAAGGGCCCGGTCACGTGCCCCTGGGGCATCTGAAGGCCACCGTGCAGCTGGAAAAGCAGCTCTGCCACGGAGCGCCCTATTTTGTCTTCGGCCCGGTGGTTACCGACATCGCCCCCGGGTACGACCACATTACGGCGGCCATCGGTGGGGCGCTTTCGGCCTGGGCCGGGGCGGAATTTCTCTGTTATGTTACTGCCGCGGAGCACCTGGGGCTGCCCGATGTAGAGCAGGTAAGGGAGGGCGTCGTTGCCGCCCGCATTGCCGCCCACGCCGCCGACGTGGCCCGGGAGCCCCGGGCCGCCCGGTGGGACCTGGAGATGTCCCGGGCGCGCAAGGCCCTGGACTGGGAGAGGCAAATCGAACTGGCCCTCGATTCCCGCCGGGCCGGAACTCTTCGCCGGGAGCGCAGCCGCGGTTCTCACCGGGCATGTGCCATGTGCGGCAAGTATTGCGCCATGCAGGTGGTAGGGGAATATCTGGGCAAAGAGCAGGGGGTGTGTTAGATATGACGCAGTTGCTGGCGGCCAGAGAAGGCCGCGTTACGCCGGAGATGGAAGAGGTGGCCCGGCAGGAGGGGGTGGACCCGGAATTTATCCGGGCCGGGGTGGCCGCGGGTGCCATCGTCATCCTGAAGAACAGGTTACGGAAAGGAATCCGGCCCTGCGCCATCGGGCAGGGTCTGCGGACCAAGGTGAATGCCCTCATCGGCACCTCCAGCGACCGGGACGATCCGGAAATGGAGGCCCGCAAGATCGAGGTGGCCATTTCTGCCGGGGCCGATGCCATTATGGACCTGAGCACCGGTGGGGATATCGACGGCATGCGGTGCATCAGCCTGGAAAGGGCCACAGTTCCCGTGGGGAGCGTGCCCATCTACCAGGCGGGCATTGAGGCCATTGAGAAGAGGGGCGGCATTGTGGCCATGACCCCGGAGGACATGTTTGAGGCCATAGAAAAGCAGGCCGCCGCGGGCATTGATTTTATGGCCATTCACTGCGCCCTGAATTTTGAGGTGGTGGAGCGCCTGCAGAGAACCGGACGGGTAACGGACATTGTGAGCCGGGGCGGCGCCTTCCTCACCGGCTGGATGCTGCACAACAAAAAAGAAAATCCTCTTTACGAAAACTACGACCGGGTGCTGGACATTCTGCGGAAATATGACGTCACTTTAAGCCTGGGAGATGCCATCCGCCCCGGGTGTATTGCCGATTCCCTGGACGGCGCCCAGATTCAGGGCCTGCTGGTGGCCGGGGAACTGGTTGCCCGGGCCCGGGAAAAGGGGGTGCAGGTAATGGTGGAGGGGCCGGGGCACGTGCCCATCCACCACGTGGAAACCACCATGCTGCTGCAAAAGCAGCTCTGCCACCAGGCCCCGTATTTTATCCTGGGCACCCTGGCCATTGATGTGGCCCCGGGGTACGATCATATTACCGCAGCCGTCGGCGGAGCCCTGGCCGGGGCTTCCGGGGCGGATTTCATCTGCTACGTCACCCCGGCGGAGCACCTGGGTCTGCCCACGGAAGAGGACGTGCGCGTGGGGGTGATGGCCGCCCGTATTGCCGCCCACGCTGCCGACATTGCCAAAGGCGTCAAAGGAGCCTGGGAGTGGGATTTAAAAATGGCCCGGGCCCGGGCTTCCCTGGACCGTGCGGCAATAGCCGGCCTGGCTCTGGACCCGGCCCTGGTTCGCTGTTACTTTGAGAAAGAAAAAGGGGAACCGTGCAGCGCCTGCGGCGATGAATGCGCCCTGCGGCTGGTGGCGGAGTATTTCCAATAGTTTCACAAGGTGGAAAGCAGGAATTTGTGGAGGAATAGCGAACAGTTTTCAAAAAAGTGAATATGGTCGGAATGGGTTGCCTTGTTTGCACAGGGCTGAAAAGGGAATCAGGTGAAAATCCTGAGCGGTCCCGCCACTGTGATGGGGAGTCGCCGTACACGAAGCCACTGTCCTGCACTCAATGAGGAGCACTGACTCCCGGGCCAGGTTCAGTTTGGAAATGGCTGACATTCGGCTCGCGTTGTTAATGATAATTGTGTTAATGATAATTGAGTGCTGGATGGGAAGGCGTACGGTGATGATGAGCCAGAGCCAGGAGACCTGCCCATTCCATCTGGCCGTACCTGCCTACGCGGATAGGTAAGGAGGTTTTAGCCTTTTGAGTGAACCCCGTCGTGGCAGGCGGGGTTTTTGATTTTCATTCGACCTGTCAAAGGGGGGTAGCGCTCTTGGGTCTAAAGATTTTGTTTTATACTGCCATCGAAGGAGAGTTGGTCAACTTAAGCCGCGCCGTTAAGTCCCTGGCCTCTGAACATGGCCCTTTAATCGAGGTCTTTGCCCGGGCGAAGCGGGATCTGCAGAGCACCGAAAGTATCGGGGAACTGCTCCGGCTCGTTCCCCAATGTCACTTGCTTGTTCTCCACCTGATGGGTGGGCCTGATTCCCTGCCGGGTTTTGAACCTTTGACGAAACTGGCCCGGGAGAAAGGCATCCCTTTGGCTGTGATGCCATCAGCCGGGGAGAATGTCTCCGAACTGATGCAGTTGAGCCTTCTTCCGCCGGATGATTACCACCTTATGCGCCTGTATCTCAGCTACGGCGGTAAAGCAAACCTCAGGAACCTCCTCCTGTGGGCGGCCAACCGCTTCCTCGGCAAGGACCTCCCGGTAGAGGAGCCAAAACCCCTGCCCTGGGAAGGCCTCTACCACCCCGACTTCCGGGAGGAGAGCGCTCTTGCGGCATACGTAGAAGAAAAGATCAAGGAGAAGAAAAGGCCTCCTGTAATCGGGATCCTCTTCTACCAGAGCTACTGGGTGGCGGGAAACACCGGTTTCGTCGACGAACTGATCCGGGGAATTGAAGACCAGGGAGGTATAGCCTTACCGGTTTTTCTTTATGCCACGAGGAATGACGAGATCGGGAGCCGGGGAATTGAATGGGTGATCGCGAATTATTTCTGTAAGGATGGCCGGCCAGTGGTTGACGCGGTGATAAACACCCTGATGTTTTCCCAAACAATGGCTACTCCTACCTTCGGTCGGGCGGCGGGGGAGAACTTTTACCGGAAGCTAGGCGTGCCCTTGATCAAGGCCATCATCTCGCTGACTCCTTACGCGGAGTGGGAGGAGAGCCTGCAGGGGCTCGCCCCTCTTGATGTGGTGATGAGCGTCGCCCTCCCCGAGTTTGACGGCGCCCTGATCACCGTCCCTATCGCCACCCGGGAGGAGGAAGAGCAGGACCCGTTCACAGGGGCAACGTTGATCAAATACGCACCAGTTGCCGACCGCGCGAGAAAAGTGGCTTCTTTGGCGATCCGCTGGGCGAGACTCCGTCACAAACCCAACCATGAGAAAAGGGTTGCCATTATCCTGCACAACTACCCGCCCCGCAACGACTGCATCGGCTGCGCTTTCGGCCTGGACACCCCGGCCAGCGTCCACCGCCTGCTGGTGGTCTTGAAGGAGGCAGGTTACCGGGTGGAGGACCTCCCCCCCGACGGGGCGGCGCTGATGGAGAAGATCTTGTCCGGCCTCACCAACGAGCGGGGTTGGCTCGACCCCAGGGAGTTGGACCGCCGGGCGGCAGCGCGGGTAGAGCAGGAAACTTACGAAAAATGGTTTGCTGCTTTTCCGTCCCGTGCCCGGGAGAAGCTAGCAAGAGATTGGGGCGACCCTCCTGGGGAGGTTTTTGCTTACGGAAAGCACCTGCTCGTGCCGGGCATCTTCCTGGGGAACATCTTCATCGGCATCCAGCCCGTGCGCGGCTTTTTCGAAGACCCCTCTCGCATCTACCACAGCCCGGACCTGGCGCCACCTCATCACTATCTTGCTTATTACCGGTGGCTGCGGGACGAATTCAAGGCCGATCTCGTCTTCCACATCGGGAAGCACGGCTCCCTGGAATGGCTTCCCGGCAAAGGGGTCGGGCTTTCCCAGGCCTGCTTCCCGGACCTTGTTTTCCCGGATCTGCCTCACGTTTACCCCTACATCATCAACAACCCCGGCGAGGGAACCCAGGCCAAGCGGCGCTCCCACGCCTGCATCATCGACCACCTCATCCCTGTGATGACCAAGGCAGATACTTACGACGAACTGGCTGAAGTGGAGGCGCTGGTTAAGGATTACCACACCGCCAAGACCCTCGACCCCTCCAAGCTCCCGGCCTTGCGCGGCCTGATCTGGGAGCGGGTGGAGGCTGCCCATCTCGACCACGACCTCGGCATCTCCAAGGAAGGGGCCGAGAAAGACTGGGAGAGCTTCCTGGAGCGCCTCCATACCTACCTCTGCGAAGTCAAGGACACCCTGATCCGCGACGGGCTCCATATCCTGGGCCAACCCCCCGAAGGCGACCGGCTCGTGGAGATGCTGCTTGCCCTCACCAGGTTGCCTAACGGAGCAGTTCCTTCCCTGCGCGAGCAGGTGGCCGGGTTCTTGGGCCACGACTATGCCGCTCTTTTGGAAAACCCTGGATATTTTTCAAGTAAGCATAGCTGCACCTACGGCGAGATCTTGGAGGAAATCGACGGGAAGGCCCGCGCCCTCCTCGAGGCTTTCGCTAGGGAAAACTAAGCCCGGGAATAAGCGGTGGATGTCACGAGACAGGTGCTGGGAAAAGAAGACGAGGGGATCGGCCGGGTGCTGGCATATGTTGCCGAAACTCTGGTCCCGGCTCTAAGGGCCACGGAGCAGGAGCTTGTCAATTGTCTTTCGGCTTTAGAGGGAGCTTATATCCCGCCCGGGCCCGCCGGGGCGCCGACGCGGGGGATGGCAGATATCCTCCCGACCGGACGCAACTTCTACTCAATTGACCCCCAGGCAATCCCCACCCGGGCCGCCTGGCACACGGGACAGGCGCTTGCCAATGCCCTTTTGGAGCGGTACCGGCGGGATGAGGGAAAGTATCCGGAAAGCATCGGGATGGTGATCTGGGCCACCAACACCATGCGGACAGGGGGTGATGATGTTGCCGAGGCCCTCTACCTCATGGGGGTCCGCCCGGTCTGGGAGAAAAGCGGGCGGGTCAAGGGATTAGAAGTAATTCTCCTCGAGGAGCTGGGGCGGCCGCGCATCGATGTCACCATCCGGGCGAGCGGGCTGTTCCGGGACGCTTTTCTCAACGTTATCCACCTTCTAGATCAGGCGGTGGAAATGGTTGCCTCCTTAGACGAGCCTGAGGAGCTGAACTTTGTGGCTGCCCACGTGCGGGCTGAAGTGAAAGAAAAAGTGGAGGCCGGGATGGAACCGGAACACGCCAGGAGAGAGGCCCTCTGGCGGGTCTTTAGCGACCGCCCGGGGTGCTGCGGAGCAGGTGTGAGCAACCTCGTCACTGCAAAAAACTGGAAGGACGAAAAGGACTTTGCTGAGGTCTACATCACCTGGGGAGGCTACGCCTACAGCAGGCAGGCCTATGGTGAAGATGCCCGGGAACCATTCCGCCGGCGCCTGGCGACTTTAGAGGCAACCGTGAAGAACGAAGACACCCGGGAGATCGACATGTTTGACAGCGACGATTTTTACTCTTACCACGGGGGAATGGTGGCAGCGGTGAAGGCTG
>NZ_JABUEX010000008.1:0-70998 GCF_013314835.1 Syntrophothermus sp. | reverse complement strand
TCTTCCACAGGTTTGAGAAGAAATCCCTCGCGCACCTCCACGATGGTTACTCGCTTACCTTTCAGTTTTCGCGCTACCTCTGCCGGCAAATTCAGTTCGTCCGCATTCACTTCAGGGGTTAGCAACACCTTCACCTCCATAAACGTCCTGTATAGAGACAACAGTACTATCTGTAAAATTGTACCACAAGGAACGTCCTGATCTCAACCATAGCTCGCGCTTCCTTCGTTTTCTTAGAAATGCTAATTATTTCTCCAGGGTCGTCCATAGACGCCCCCAGGATAATTTGAATTAATGAAAGAGGTCGGGGCCATGGCAAAGCAGGAATTTGAGGTGATCATAACCCGCAGCGGCTCCCAGGCGGAACATGAACAAGCCTACCGGGAAGCGATTTGCTTTGTTCTCTGTCGCCTTCCTGAATCTATCAGGAAATTGCAGCAAACACGCCCAAATATTCCGAATCTGCAGGACGGTCAGGGAAGGTGAGCGCCGCACTGATACATTTACGAGTGTCTACTGAGGAACAGGCCGAACGAGGCTATTCAATTGCGGCGCAGCGGGAGGAATGCAGGACCAGGGCCCGGAAATTAGGCGCAACTGAAATAACAGAATTTGCAGACGAAGGGGGTCCCGGGCTCAATCTTAGAGCGCCCCGCCCTGGTGGCGGCGCTGGAAAAGCTTAAAGGCGGCGGCATCCGCTGGCTTATGTGCTTAGATACCAGCCGTTTGTTGTGCAGCGTAGCCCCTGAGTTTATCAGTTTAATCTGTAGACCCGGCGTAAAATCAGTGTTACACATTTCACAAACATCATTTTTGCCACTACTTTTTTCAGAGTTAATTTTCAAATGGAGAAATCGCCCGCCGATTGAATGTTGGGCTGGTTCTTGATCCTGAAAACGCGAAGTATCTTCTTGGCCGCTTCGCAGGAACGGTAGTTTATGAGGTATTCGTGACCATCCATGGTCACCCGGCTGAAGTTCAGACCAGACCCTTCACTAGTAAGGTGAAGGGTTTTTTGTCTCGCCGCCTTTTCCCTAGTTTTCCCTGCCCAGGATCAGGTATGTCTAGTTCTGGCACCAACAGAGCCAACATATCTATTAGAAGCACAAACCGAGAACGGAGGTAGGAGGTTGTGACGCGAATTCGACATTTGTTTCCAGGAGGCAACACCTGCAACGGGTTTCATTCCTTCTACGAGTTCATCGTGCCGAACCAGGCCCGGTTGAAACTGGTCTTGAAAGGGGGCCCGGGAGTTGGTAAGTCGACCCTGATGAAGAAACTAGGCGAAGAGTTTATCGACCTGGGTTATCGTGTGGAGTTTCACTGGTGTTCATCTGACAACGAATCCCTGGACGCCATCGCACTGCCGGACTACGATATCGCGGTCGTCGACGGTACCGCACCACATGTGGTGGATCCCCGCTTCCCCGGGGCCGTCGATGAGATCGTGAATCTCGGCGACTTCTGGGATAAGGAACACCTGCAGGGAAACCGCGAAGAAATAATCGCCGCCACCTCTTTAAATAGCCGGTATTTCGCCCTGGCGTACAACCGCCTGCGCGAAGCCAAGGTTATCTATGACGAATGGGCTTCTTACTATGAAGAAGCGCTCGACAAGCGGGCTTGGCAGGAACTCGCTAACCATTTGATCAAAAAATTGGTTAACGCAGCAGAAAAACCGTCAAAGCCTTTGGCTCGCCGGCGCTGCCGCCATCTTTTCGCTGCAGCCATAACCCCGGAAGGGCTAGTCAACTATATCACTTCACTGGTGAACCCCGACTTTCGGACGTACCTTCTTAAGGGAAGCCCGGGGACAGGAACAGATAAACTGCTGGGGGTCTTGAAGACCGTCGGAGAGTGCACCGGCCTGGCTCACGAATGCTACCATCATCCGTTTGTTCCAGACCGTATTCAAGCCCTGATTTTCCCTGAAATAAGGATGGCGGTGGTCGACGAAACGCCGTGGCTGACTCGAGCCGAGCTTTTCTGGCCTGACCACCGGGATATCCGGAGTATGCACCTGGATGAAATCGTGGAGCTTTCGAGCTTATCCCCTTTTCAGGCTGATATTGCGGATTGCCAGAAACGGTTCGCTTGCTGCCTGGCTACAGCCGTGAACCACCTAAAGCAGGCTAAAACCGTTCACGACCGGCTCGAAAGCTACTACACCCCGGCGATGAATATCGATGAACTGGAGGCCAAAAGAGAAGAGCTGAAGCAGATGATCCTCCGCTACCTGTAAAAGCATCGGTAAATACCTTTACAGGCCGCCTTCGACTAGCCTGAGAGCAACTCGGCCGGCCTCTTCTAGGACCGTTCGCTCGTTTAGGGTCAGTAGCTGGCGATTTTGCATGACCACCTTGCCGTCGATGATGACCGTGTCTACGTCCGAGGCCTGAGCGGAGTATGCCAGGTGAGCTACCAGGTTGTGCGGGGGATGGAAATGAGGCTGGTCTATGTCTATTAGGATTATATCTGCCTTCATCCCGGGCTTTATACATCCTATTTCCTGATCCAGACCTAAAACCCGGGCCCCGTTCACCGTGGCCATCTCCAAAGCCTGGTAAGCCGTAATGACCCTCGGGTCCATCTTACGGGCCTTTTGTAGCAGAGCCGCTGTTCTGGCCTCTTCGAACATGTCGAGGTTATTGTTGCTGGCGGCACCGTCGGTTCCCAGAGCTACCGTTACCCCGGCCGCCATGAGTTCGGTAACCCTCGCTATCCCGCTACCCAGTTTCATATTGCTTTGAGGGTTGTGCACAACTCCTACCTTGTTCTTAGCGAGGGTCTCGATGTCCTCATCGGTCAGGTGCACGCAATGGGCTGCAACCACCCTGTGGTCAAACAGGCCTGCCTCGGCAAACATGGCTACCGGAGTCTTGCCGTATTCTTTTTTGATGGTTTCTACCTCAGCCATGGTCTCGGAAAGATGGGTGTGGATGTCAAGCCCTAGTTCCGAGGCCAGGTCCATAACCCTTCGCAGGTAAGGAGGGGGACAGGTGTAAGGTGCGTGCGGGCCCAGCATTATCTTTAGGCGCCCGTCAGCCTTCCCTTGCCATTTAGAGGCGAGATCCCTGCTTTCTCGCAAGGCTTTTTCGGCATTGGGGCCGACGCCGTTCATTCCCCGGCATAGTACGGCCCGTATCCCGGTTTCCTCAACTGCCCGGGCTACATCATCCATGAATATGTACATATCGGCAAAAGTGGTCGTTCCAGATTTTATCATCTCCGCGATGCCCAGCATGGTTCCCCAGTAGACGTCTTGCCCGGTCAGGTTACACTCGAAAGGCTCGATCTTGTTTTGGAGCCATTCCATCAGTGGCAAATCATCGGCGTAACCCCGCATCAGTGTCATGGCCGCGTGAGTGTGGGCGTTTACAAAACCGGGCATGACCAGCTTGCCTTTACCGTCGATGATTTGTCCATTTTCCCGGACTAGCGAAGGCTTGCCGCTACCTACCTCGCGGATATGCTGTCCTTCGATCACTAGAAAACCTTCCGGGATAAAGTCATGCGGCCCGGTCATGGGCAGTATCTTTACATTCGTAACGAGCACTCGCCGGTTTTTGTTTACCGGATGCTTACCTGTCATTTCGCCTACCATCTCCCTATTTCCGTGCATTCCCGTCTCCTTTGACCTGCCCGTAATGTTTGAAACCTTCAGCCAAGACCCGCACTTCTTCGGGCGATAGGAAGTTCACCTGTCCGAGCATCCGGGCGTATATGGTAACCTGAGCGGTCTTTTCGGCAACCAAGCAGGCCTTAAGGGCCCTGTCTACATCAGCCCCAACTCCTACCAGACCGTGGTTAGCGAGAAGAACGGCGTTCTTTTGTCCCAAAGCTTCTACCGCAGCCCGGGCCAAACGCCTCGTCCCCGGAGGCTGGTATTCCGCCACTTCAATTTCCCCGCCTATGAGCTGGGCTGTCTCCTCCAAAGCCGCCGGTATCGCCATTCTTGCCACTGCAAAAGCCGATGCTGCTATGCTGTGAACGTGAACCACCCCCCAGACATCCAGACGAGCCCGGTAGACAGCGAGGTGGAGCGGAACCTCCACTGACGGTTTCCATTTTCCGTGGATCTTCCTACCCTCCATGTCGATGACAACCATGTCCTCAGGGGTTAACTTGGTATAATCCATACCGCTGGGAGTGATCACCACTTCTTCCCTACCCGGCAGGCAAGTGCTGACATTACCCCAAGTGCCCACAACCAGGCCTTGCTCATACATGGCCTGGGCAACCATCACCACTTCGCGGCATGCTTTGTGATACGATTCCACCGCTATTCCCCCCTTTCACCCTCGAAGAGCAGCCAGGCTCGAATCGAAAGGCGGTAAAGCCACGCCTTTTTCGGTTATGATTCCGGAAATTAGGCGGTTGGGAGTAACATCGAAAGCGGGGTTAAACACCGGCACATCGGGAACCGTAATAGGAGTTCCCATCACCTTTCGAACCTCATCCGGATCCCGGTTCTCGATCGGTATTTCTTTCCCAGAAGACAGCGAAAAATCGATGGTAGACATCGGAGCAGCCACATAGAAAGGCAGGCCGTGGTAATGGGCCAAAACCGCCAACATGTATGTCCCGATCTTATTGGCTGTATCACCGTTGGCCGCTATCCGGTCCGCCCCTACTACCACCCCGTCTACTTTGCTTTGCTGCATCAAGGTCCCGGCCATGTTGTCGGTGATCAGGGTAACAGGAATACCATCTTGGCACAGCTCCCACACGGTTAAGCGAGCTCCCTGCAGAACGGGCCTGGTTTCGCAGGCATATACCATAGCGAGTTTGCCCTCGCGGTGGCAAGAACGTATGACCCCTAAAGCCGTACCGTAGCCGCAGGTAGCCAGACTTCCGGCGTTACACACGGTCAGAAGCGTCACCCGTGGAGCAAACAGCTTTTCCCCAAAGTCGCCCATGGCCTGGTTGGTAGCCACGTCTTCGGCAAACATTTCTTCCGCCTCCTGCAAGAGAGCCACTGCCACCTGTTCCCGCCCCTGGGCCCTGTGTTCGGTATATACCTTTTTCATCCGGTTCAGGGCCCAAAACAGGTTCACCGCCGTGGGGCGGGTGCTGGCCAGCAAATCGAAAACCTCCTGCATGCGCCGGTCAAAATCAGGCTCTGGGCCGTCAAATCCCCAGGCAGCCAGGGCAACTCCGTAGGCAGCAGTCACCCCAATCAAAGGGGCTCCCCTCACCACCAAATCCCGAATGGCTTGAGCCACTTCCTCGGCCTCCCGGCATGCCTGGTACCGAACCGTGCCCGGCAAAGCCGTTTGGTCCAGCAGATACAAGACTCCCTCTTGCCAATAAACAGTTTTCACCCCTACCCCTTCTTTCTCTCGCGTAGTCTCTCTATCTCTTGGTGTATACCGCCGCATTCGCATTCCGCTGTGACATCGATGAATTCCAGAGATTCCATCAAAAGCCGGCTCAGCTTCGAAACATTAGCCGCCATGACCTCAAGAACCTCGGAGTGAGTGAGCCGGTCAGCGCCAATACCAGCAGCCATGTTTGTGACCATGGCTACCGTAGCGTAACACATACCCGCTTCCCTCGCCAGTACGCACTCGGGAACACTGGTCATTCCGACCACGTCCCCGCCCAGCATTCTGAACATCCTGATCTCCGCCGCGGTCTCGAAACGGGGACCTTCGGTGCAAACGTAGATCCCTTCGCGATGCAGTTTCAAACCGATGTCAGTACCAATCCTGTACAGGACCTCACGCAGGTGGGGACAGTAAGGGTGAGTCATGTCGCAGTGGACTACCCCCTCTTCTCCCCCTTCGTAAAACGTGGCCGAGCGCTGTTTAGTAAAGTCCAAAAACTGATCCACAAGGACGAAATCTCCGGGTCTCATTAGAGGATTAAGTGAACCGACCGCGGCTGTAGCCACAACCCGCTGCACACCCAGAGCGCGCAAAGCCTCTATATTGGCCCGGTAGTTGATGAGATGGGGTGGCAACGAATGTCCCGCCCCGTGCCGGGCCAAAAATGCCACTTCCTGCCCGCGGTACGAACCTACAGCCACGCGAGCCAGACCAAAGCGGGTATCAACCGTCTTTTCTGTAACATTATCCAGTATCCCCGGATCATACACTCCTGTACCACCGATTACTGCTATTCTTGGCACAATACCCCTCCCTTTTTCTTCAACCCCCTTAATCTGAAAACAGGGCCTCTGCAAACTCTTCTGCTGAAAAATCCCTCAGGTCTTCCAAACCCTCTCCTATCCCAACCAGCTTGACTGGAATATCAAGCTCCTTGGCTATCGCGATGACAATTCCTCCCTTAGCGGTCCCATCCAGCTTGGTCAGGACAATGCCGGTTACTCCGGTTACTTGTTTGAACAGGTTGGCCTGGCTGATAGCGTTCTGCCCGGTCGTAGCATCCAGCACCAGCAACACCTCATGCGGGGCGTCCGCATAAGTACGTTGGATAACCCTTTTGACCTTGGCTATCTCTTCCATAAGGTTGGTCTTGGTATGCAATCTTCCGGCCGTGTCCACGATGAGCACATCGGCCCTTCTGGCCTGAGCCGCGTTGACCGCGTCGAAAACCACAGCCCCCGGGTCGGCTCCCTCTTGGTGTTTTATGAGGTCAGCCCCCACTCGTTCAGCCCAAATCTGCAGCTGGTCGATAGCAGCCGCGCGAAAGGTATCGGCAGCAGCGATAATGACCTTCTTACCTTCGCGTTTAAAGCGGTAGGCCAGCTTGCCGATAGTAGTGGTTTTGCCCACCCCGTTTACCCCGACCACCATAATGACTGTTGGTCCTTCTGGGGCCTTGTTCAACGGGGCATCGCTTCCCTCCATTATAGAGACCACTTCTTGCTTGATAAGGCCTCTAACCTCGTCCACCTCGGTAATCTTCTTCTGTTTTACAGCCCGCCGCAGGTTATCGATCAGTTCCATGGCCGTACTTACTCCCACGTCGGCTTGAATAAGTATCTCTTCCAATTCCTCGAAAAACTCGTCGTCGATACGGCGAGAGGTCTTGATGAGCCGCTCGACCTTTTCCGTGATGTTCTGGCGGGTCTTAGCCAGGCTTTTTTTTAGACGGGCAAAAAAACCCTCCTTAACCGGCTCCGCCGGTTGGGGTCCAACATTTGAAGCCTCGAAAGGCGACTCACTCCCGTTTGCCGTCTCTGCTGGCAGGTTTTCCCCCGTGTGTTCCCCGCGCGCCGTCAATTCCTCTTCTGGCGCGCCTGCCCTCTTATTTTTCCTAAGTTTCTCGAAAAATCCCAATCGCCACCCCACCCTTTTCTATAAAGTGATTTCACTACAACCCCCCTCAGTTGACCGGTGTTGGCTTGTTGCGTAAATCAGCGTCTAAATCATAACTTAACTACCTACCCGGCGAGCGCCTCTGCCTCTTCCATGGTCACCGAAAGCACTCGCGATACCCCCTCTTCCGGCATGGTTATTCCGTACAAAGCCTGCCCGATCTCGATGGTCCCCTGACGGTGAGTTATAACAATGAACTGGATATCCTGGGATAATCTTTTCAAGAACCCGGCAAACCTTGCCAAATTCACGTCGTCTAAAGCGGCGTCGATCTCATCCAAAAGGCAAAACGGGCTGGGTCGAAGTGCCAGCAGGGCAAACACAAAAGCGATGCATGTAAGAGCCCTCTCCCCCCCGGACAACAGTTCCAACAACTGTTTGCGCTTGCCCGGCATCTTCACCGCTATTTCTACCCCGCTGTCCAAATCCTCTATGGCTCCGTTGGAGTTTAGAAAGGCGCTGCCTCCACCGAACATTGCCAGAAAAGTCTGGTGAAAGCTCTGCGAGACCCCTTTTAAGAACTCCACGAATTGAGAGGAAAGAACTGCCCTCGTTTCTTTAAGCAGCGCGTAAATGGCGTTTTTGGCCTCGGTTATGTCTTGGTACTGGTTGTTAAGAAAATCGTACCTGGCCCGAATCTCTTCGTATTCTGCCTCCGCTCCGTGATCTACCGGTTCCAGTTCTGCAAGCTGCTTGGTTAGAACCTCTTTTCTTTGCCTGGCCTCCCTCTCCTTCTCGCCGTCCAGAATAATCCCGCTTCCCGGTACGTATTCCTCACCATAACTATCGACCCACAATTTGATCTGGTTTTCCATATCTGCTTCCCTTCGGGCTATGCGGAGCTCCACTACCCGGGACTGCTCTTCCAACTGTCTGCAACACTGCCTCTCTTCCGTCAGTTTCTTTTCTATCCCGCGTGAGTCCTCCTCCAGCCCGGTTATAGCCCGGACCAGGGTTTCCATTTCTCCCCTCAGTTGGCCCATTTTTTCTTGAAAGCCGTCGCATCGCGTTTTTAACTCCAGTTGCAGTGACTCTTGCCTGTCTATTTCGACGGCCAAGGCTTTCTTTTCTTGAGCACACTTATCCAGAGCCTGTAGGTACGAGGCTTTTATCTTCTCCAGCTGAACGAGATTCTGCTTTAAGCTTTCAATTTCATGCTCTTTGCCTGCGACAAACTCCCTGTAAGACTTGGTTCGTTCCTTCAGAACCTCGTACTCGCGCAACATTTCTTCATGCCCCTGTTTTATTTCCTCCACTCTATCTGACAAACGGCGAGCCTGGTCTGCTGCAGCCTGGTATTGCGCCTCCACATCCTTCATCGACTCCCGCAGGGAATCGATTTCGGCGCTGTAGCCTTTATTCTCATACCGCAGGTCGTCGATGGCCTGTATCAACCTCTCCCGTTCCCCACAAGCATTCTCCAATTCCAGCATTAACATCTTCTCTTCCAGTTTCAGTTCTTCTTCTTGCTGCCTAATCTCCTGGAGCCCTCGCTCCAGCTCCGCTGCAGTGCTTCTCAGGTTCTCCAGGTGAGCCAGCAAAAGCTCGCATTCTTTCTGTTTCTCCGCCAATACTAGAGCCTGTTGCTTAGCCCAGTTCTTCCTCCTAAAATGCTGAACAGATCGGTTGCTGACTGTTCCCCCGGTTATAGCACCGGTGTACGTCAGTACCTCCCCCTCCAAAGTAACCAGCTTTACCGGTAACCCTGATTCACGGTAAACCTTCACCGCTGATTGTAGGGTCTCTACTACTACCACCCTCCCCAGCAGATACTTAACAACCTTTTCAAATCCCGCCGGATAATCGACCAACTCATGCCCCCATCCCACCACTCCCGGCATTTTCTCTGCTCTCCGGATTTTATCTTGCGGCAAGTCACTAACCCTCAACAAGTCCAGCGGCAGAAAAGTCGCCCTGCCCAGCTTCTTTTCTTTCAAAAACTCGATGGCCCGACGAGCATCCTTCTCTGACCTAACCACGATGTCTTGAATGCTGCGCCCAAGGGCAGTTTCTACCGCGGCCTCCAAACCCGGAGGAACCTCAATCAAGTCCCCTACCACCCCTAGTATCCCGTTCAAACCGTACTGTTTGTCCCTGGCTGCCCGCATGACCGCTCGAACTGCCTCCGGATAGGTCCTGCCGTCCCTTTCTTCATCGAAATATAAGTTGAGTTCCTGTTCCGCTTTATAAAGTTCAGCTTGTAACCGGGCAAGGTCCTGCTCTCTTTCTTTCGCACTAGTCAAAGCCCGATCATGTGCCTTCTCGGTGTCGGTTTTTTTTCGCTGCCAGTGATCCAGCCGGGCCCGGGCTTCATTTAGTTTTTCCCTGGTTCGGCTTTCAGCCTGTTCAAGCTCTTTCTCGCGGGCTTCTTTCTGCTTCAGGTCCTCCTGACACCGTTCAAGCCGGTCCTCCAGCCTTTTCAACCGCTCCTGTAAGACAGTCAGCTGGTTCTTATGCTCAGTCTCCTCCTTGAGTTTTTCTATCAACTCGGTCCGCAAATCCTCATAAGCGCGGTTATAATCAGCCAGGACCATCTCCAGTTGTTCAATCCGCGACTTCACCTCTTGCAGGCTCTGTACTTTGGCTCTTAGCTCGGTCTCCTCTTTTTCTAGTTTCTCTTCGCCCAGCCTTATATTTTCCTCCAGCTTGGCCAGCAATCCCTGGTAGTTTGCTTCCTCACCGGCTAAATCTTCCCGTCTCTGCCGGGCATTTATGAGGCGCTCGGCCGACAATCTAAGCTCGGCCTCGCAGCGCTGCAACTCGGACTGCAACCGGTGTCGCTCCTCGTTGTAGAAGGACAAATTCTCTTTGACCTCGCCTGTCTTCGCCTTGAGCAAGGCCAGTTCCTGCTCCTTTTCCTGAATCAAAGTCCTTGCTTTTGCCAGCTCTGCCTTTACCTTATCGCGTTCGCCCAAGTAATCCTGCAACTCGCGGTATAACCGTTCGATCGCGGAAGCCAGCAAGTTTTGCTCTAGGTTCCGGAGTTCCCCGGCAAGTTCGCGGTAGCGCCGGCTCTTGGAGGCCTTCTCTGCCAGTACTTCCAGCCTGCCTTCGAGATCAGACAGCATCTCCTCGACCCTGGCCATATCCTCCTTGATAACCGCCAGCTTGGTTTCAGCTTCCTCCATGCGGTGTCGGTACTTTATTAAACCAGAAGCTTCTTCAAGCAGAAGACGGCGGTCAAAAGGTTTGAGGTTCAATATGTGTTCGAGTTCTCCCTGGCCGATAATGGAGTACCCTTTTTTACCCAAACCTGTCCCCGCAAAAAGATCCTGAACGTCTTTCAACCGGGCCGGAACCCGGTTAATATAAAACTCGCTCTCACCCGAGCGGTGTACTTTCCTGGTAACGTTTACCTCGGCAAAGTCAAGGGGTAAAACCCTGTCGTAGTTATCTATTACCACGTCCACTTGAGCTAAGCCCAAGGGACGTCTCTTATCCGTACCGCTAAAAATAACATCATCGTTTCTCTGCCCCCTCAGGTGGCGAACGTTACTCTCGCCCAAAGCCCACCTGATAGCGTCTACTATGTTGCTCTTCCCGCACCCATTAGGCCCGACTATTACGTTAATGCCGGGAATAAACTCGATTTCGGTTCGCTCGGCGAAAGATTTAAACCCTTTCAGTTCTAAACGTTTAAGGTACACTTGACTCCTCCACCGTCCTCGGATTTTTAACCCGGCATTACATCCCCGGCCGTTACTCTTACTAGCCTACCGTCCTTGAGTTTCAGCCGCAGGCAGCCGTGGTCGTCAATCCCTTGGTCGATTCCGCTCAAATCCCGTCCTTGAGTATGCACAGTCACCGGTTGCCCGAAATGAGCACACCTCTCCATAAACTGACGCCGCAAACCCTTAAATCCCGTTTCTAGATACCGGGCGTATGCCTTTTCCAGTTCCGCGAGTATGGCTGAAAGCACTGCTTCCAAGTCGAACTCCTGTCCCGTTTCCAAATACAGGGAGGTAGCTTGGTCCCTCAACGCTGCTGGCAGATCTTCGGCCCTGAGATTCACGTTGACCCCGATCCCTGCCACTACATACTTAATCATATCGAATTCGGTGTTTATCTCCAGGAGAATCCCCGCTATTTTCTTGCCACCGAGGAGCACGTCGTTCGGCCACTTCACTTTTACTGGAGCCGTTATAAACCTCTGGAGAGCACAGGCCACTGCCAGGGCAAAAACTAGGGAAAGAGGCACCACGTCTCTTACCTGCAACTCCGGGTACAAAACGATCGAAAACCACAACCCTCCGGCCGGGGACTCCCATCTCCTACCGCGGCGGCCTTTACCTTGGGTTTGTCTTGCCGCTATTACTATTCCACCCTCTGCCAACCTTCCCTGATCCGCCATTTCCCAGGCTACAGTATTGGTAGAAGACGTTTCATCCAACTGCAACCGCTGGCTCCCAAACCTTACCTTTCTAGGCCCCGGCTCCAACCCCAGGTCCTCGCATCCTTCGTCTTCCAGACGGTAACCCTGATTGGGAATAGCGGTTATGCGGTAGCCTTCCTTTCTCAGACTGTCAATGTGTTTCCAAACCGCAGTCCGGCTTATCCCCAGCTCCCGAGCCAACTCGGCCCCAGACACCCACTCGCCCTGATTCTGTTGCAGCTTGGAAAGTATCCGGTATTTCATGATTCCCCCCTCCTCAACAAAAGAGGAACGGTTCTCGCTTTTCATAGCTCCGTTTAGACGCTGATTTACGCAGACCTCCCGCGACACCTAAGAGTGCCGCCACTAGAGAATGAAAATCTTATTCTAATAACAGCCGAGAAATCTTTAAGCAAAAACATAACCTGTGTTCATCAGCCCGGCACTCAGCTGGACGACATTGCAACATGCCAGTTGGTCCCGAAAACGCTAGTCGCTGATCAAGACTTGAGCTGAGTGCCGGGTCTGTGGCCCGTTTTCGGAGCCGACTCTCGAACAACACAATCATATGTGATTTTGTCCTGACCAGGCGCGGTAAAAGTCCTGCCGTGACAGCACAAACAGTGGCTTATCCGCCTCTGCCCTTCCAAGCCCAACCCAATCCCTCTCCTCGCTCTTGATCCCTGCTATCCTGAGCCTGTTCACCCCAAGCCCTCTTTTCAGCCGTTCACGGTTGCTCCTGTTTTGTCCAACCATCTTAGATAGATCCTTTTCATTAACAAAAACACCGAAATCCTCTGTTTCCGGTTTTTCACTCCACAACCTCCAGGCAGTCAAAACCTGCCGAAAAAAAACCTCCGAAGCCACTAATTCCCCGAAGCTGGGGTGAAAAGGTCCTGCCAACAAAGTATCCGGGCTGTTCAGGTCACTAGTCGGTTGTAGACCCATCCTGATAACCTTGATGCCCTCCGCCTCCAACATGATGAACATGTCGGCGGTTATATCTACCGCTTCTTCCATGCTCAAGGGGGAGTACAGGCCTTGTTCCCACATCTGATGAAGACGAGTGCCCTTCAATACCAAGGTAGGGTATATACGGACCATCAGGGGTTTCATTTTGATAACGTCACGAGTGGTAGCCAGGTCTTTTTCCCGGGTATCTTTAGGCAAACCGATCATAAGCTGAATGCCCAGAGCAAGTCCGTGTTTTCTGATCAAACCCGCCGCTTCCCAAACCTGTCTGCCCGTATACCCTCTTTCGGCACAAGCCAAGACCTCAGGATCCAGCGACTGCACCCCTAACTCTACGGTGGTTACGCCGTGTTCAATAAGAAGGCGCAGGACCTCAACGCTTATGGCATCTGGTCGGGTCGATACCCTTATCGAGGCAACCTTACCGGTAGCCAGATACGGTTGAACCGCCTTCAAGTACCCCTCCATCACTTGTACCGGCAGAGAGGTAAAGCTCCCCCCGTAAAAGGCCACCTCAACCGGCTCCGAAGCCGATGCCCCACTCTGCTGCAGCCCCTTCTCTATCGTTTCTGCCACGGCCAAGGGGGAAGGTGGTTTCTCGCTGCCGGTAATGCGGTACTGCTGACAAAAAACACACCGGTGCGGGCAACCGAGATGGGGAATAAATATTGGAATAATCCTGTGGAGCATGACCGTTACCCTTCAAATACCTTCATCTGGAGAACTTTTTCCGCTGCCTTCTGCTCGGCTTCTTTTTTGCTCTTGCCAACCCCCTGGGCCAGCAGCTTATGCCGGTAAAACACGCCGGCGATAAAAGTCTTATCGTGAGCAGGCCCGCTTTCCTCCAGAATGGCATACGTCACGTTGTCTTTGCCCCGGCTCTGTACCAGTTCCTGTAGCTGGGACTTGTAGTCGTAGAAGTTGCCCTCCGCGACCTCGTGGATATCCTGGGCGAGATACCTGAGTATAAAGTCGCGAGCATACTCCAGCCCCTGGTCCAAGTATACCGCTCCCACCACCGCTTCTACCGTATCTGCCAGTATCGAATTGCGCTTGCGTCCGCCTGATAACTCTTCTCCCCGGCCTAGATACAGGTATTCGCCGACTTTCAAGGTGTTAGCCACTTTAACCAAGGCCTTTTCACAAACAACTTTGGCCCTTATGCGGGTAAGATCCCCTTCTGGCCGCTCTGGGAAATTCTTATAAAGATACTCCGCCACGACCATATTCAACACCGCATCCCCTAGAAACTCCAGGCGCTGGTTGTTCTCAACCGCTTCATTTTCCTGGGAATAAGAAGGGTGGGTCAAAGCCTTTGTCAAAAGGCCTGTATCGACCTCGACAATACAGTTGGCGAGCTTAAACTGCTCGGCCAGTTTTCCCTTCCTGCTCATGGTTTCACCTTATTCCCGTCACGCAACCGAAAAACGACCTCGCAACTCCATTTTAATCAACTCCTAATGCTCGTTTTAGCTTCCCTACCATGTCGTTCTCGACACACTGCACTGCTGCCTTTACGCCGTTAGTAACCGTCTGGGCCTTCGAGCTGCCGTGACAGACTATGCTCACCCCGTTTACCCCTAATAGAGGAGCTCCCCCTACCTGGTTATAATCGAAGCTCTTTAGCAGCCGGAGTACCTCGGGAGACAACGCTTCCTTCAAGGTATCCATTAGCAAGCCCATAAAACCCTCTACTGCTTTCAAAACCACATTACCCACAAAACCATCGCAGACCACCACTTCACTCTTACCCACAAATATATCGCGGCCCTCTACGTTCCCTATAAAATTTATGCCCGTTTCCTTCTTCAACATCGCGTGAGCCTCGAGTACCGCTTGGTTACCTTTGCTCTCCTCTTCCCCGTTGGACAGCATCCCCACGCTCGGCTGCGAACTGCCATTCACAACCGAAGCATAAGCACTTCCCATCAAAGCAAACTGGACCAGCTGTCGTGGTTTACAGTCCACATTAGCCCCTATATCGAGCAGAATAGTGTTCTGGCCGCTTCTAAGCGGTATGTTAGCGGCTATGGCCGGTCGCTCCACGCCTGCAACGGTTCCCAACACAAAAACTCCGGCTGCCATCTGGGCCCCGGTGTTTCCGCACGACACGACAGCCTGGGCCTCACCCGCTTTCACCAATCCGGTAGCCACAACGATGGACGAGTCTTTCTTCTTACGTAAAGCCAAGGCCGGATGCTCGTTCATACCTATTACTTGAGACGAGTGAACTACCGTCAGCTTGCCTCGGTCGTAATCGAGGCCGGACAACTCTCTGCCGACAATCTCTTGATCCCCGACCAATATCACTTCTATCCCTAGCTTATTTATAGCTTCAACCGCACCCCTGACCACCTCCCGGGGAGCATAGTCGCCACCCATAGCGTCGACTGCAACTCGCACAGCACTTCACCCTCTTTTCTAGCTATAAAATAAAAAGTAAGCTAATGGCTGCTAACGCCCATTACCTTACTTTTTGCCTCTGTAGAACAAGTTATTTCGTTACTGCTTTACCCTTGTAAAAACCGCAGTTCAAACAAACGCGATGAGGCATCTTCAGTTCGTGACACTGCGGGCACTCTACCAAGGTCGGATGCTCCATCTTCATCCACTCGCTCCTGCGCATGTTCTTGCGGGACTTCGATTGCCGGCGTTTAGGGACTCCCATCGTAATTCCTCCTCTGCATCAGTTTTTGTTATCAAGCAAAGCTTTTAATGCCTCCCACCTGGGGTCAATCTCCTCCTCCTGGCAACGGCAAGCTTCCACAGCCAAGTCCACTCCGCACCCGGGACAGAATCCCCGGCAGTCTTCATTGCATACGCGTACCAGTGGAAGATTGACGACAATGTTTTCGATAACCAGAGGTTCCAGGTCAACTTTTTCATCCCGGATGACCAGCACGTCCCCGGTTTCCACCTCATCACGTGTTACAGCCGCCCCTTCTTCCACTAGCTGAACGTAGAAGTCAACCAGCATCGGCAATTGGTAAGGGCGAAGACACCGTCCACAGGTTAGTATGGCCACGGCGTTTATCTTACCGTTCCCCACTATCATGCGACCGGTATTGGTAAGAGTAAGATCCACATGAACCTCTTCGGGAAACGTCACTGTTTCACCAGCGATCTCGATTCCCTCGATTTTCTTGCTCAGGTGGAATACCTCAGTTTCGTGGGGATGATGCTGAAGCCACCCCACTTCAATCTTCATATACTCACCACCCCATAGGATAGCCAGGTTAATTATATTCTTCCACAAAACCGTATGTCAAGGAAACCTGCTGATAACGTGTTATCGATCTGTGATTTTGTCACCTTTAATAGTTCAGTGAAAATGCCCCCATGAAAGGTGAGGTCGATTCCGAGTCTACTCTCTCTACAGCTTAGTCCCTGCTCCTTCTGCCGCCAGCCCCAACCCTAACGACGTTGCTAAGTCCACCAAGCAACACGAAAAGCCAGGACAAAGGCCAACTCATTACCTGCATTTTCCGCGAACAACTACAACAATGCGATTTCCAGCTTAAAGCGAATTGGCCAGATCCTTTAGCAGCTCTGCCAAGCTGCTCATCTCGGTAATCGAGGCAGTAACCTCTTCTGTTGCGGCTGCCTGCTCTTGACTTTGTTTGACGTTCGTCTCAGAAGCAACTCGGACAGCTTTTATCTTATCTTCAATGTTCTGCGTGAGCTTTCTGATCTCTTCTGCGGTGGCTTTGGAATGGTCAGATAATTTTCGAATTTCTTCGGCTACTACGCCGAAACCTCGGCCGTGCTCTCCCGCCCGTGCCGCCTCGATAGCCGCATTCAACCCCAACATTTTGGTTTGATCAGCAACAGACTTGATAAAATCAAGTATTTCGTGTATTCGTCCCGAAATTGCCTGGACTTCCCTTACCAACTCTGCCAAATTCGATTCATTGACGTTGATATTGCTTGCCGCCAAAGCTATTTCGTGCATAACCTTGACTATTTCGCCGGTTGTACTGCTCAGTCGTTGCGCCATCTCTTGTAGTTTGTAGGGCAATAGCCGGGGAGAGAATATGCCAAAGGAACCGAGAATTTCTCCGGTTTCATCATCTTTTAACGGAATTCCAACACACCTAACAACCTTGTACTGTTTAGAGGGCATGTCCACGACCGCAAACTCCCCGCGCCGCATAACTATTTTGCCGACATCGTCGTCCTTCATCGGCATTCCCACTTTAATCCACGGAATGTCGAACTTATCTGACCCCAAGCGGTGGGTAATCTTCTCTTCATCGGTGGCCAATACCAAGGCTCCCTCCATCTGTGATTGCGCCACGATGGGAGCAAACAAATCAAACGAGCGGTGGATGTCATGAACCTTACGCAACATGATGCCGCAGGTCCCTATAAGCCGTCCGTTACCGTCAACAATAGGGGAAACTCTTATTTTTGAAGGAAAACCGTATACCTTTTTCCTGATGGTACCGCTTTGCTTCTGTCCGGTCAGAATGCAGGCCCTGACCAAATCCACAGTGTCAATCGTGTCTCCCACACGCAAAGGCACATCGAGGTTTGAACTCCTCACAAAATCGAAAACTTCCAGGTCGCTGGTAAAAACCAACCCTCCTTCTGCAAACATCTCCAGGAAACAAGGTGCGGCAAGCTGCCAAGCCCGCTTTTCATCGACACCGACGTTATTCTGGCCCTCGAAGGAATTATCCATACCTCTCCCTCCTCTGTCGAATACCGATAAAAACCTCCAAATCCTCCAGCTAGCTACCTTATTTACTATATTTATGTACTTTTCGATAACATCTTTATTTTTCCTGTACAGACTATTAAAAGAGCAAACAGTTCCTCAAAACAGGAACAACCTGACTCTTTGGTCAGGCAGCACAATACCGCAGGCAAGTCCTTATAATTGTGTAAAAATGGTGAGCCAAGGCTCCATAATATAAAAATTGTATTAAGGAAATAAACCACAATCGAGGAGGTCTTACAATGGCCCAATACCATGTTACCATCGATTCCCAATTATGGCAGCAACTCTTCTTGTCGGATGCCAAGGAGAGAGGTATGCAAAAACACTTCAATCAGTCTTGAATCAGGTGTTGGAGGCTGAAGCTAGCGAGCAGCTCTAAGCACAGTGTACGAGCGCACGGACAAACGTGTGAGTTGCCGTAACGGGACTTATACAAACATCCTAGAAACGATAAAATTCTGTAAGAGAGAGGAATTACCTTTATTAGTGGCGAAGTTGTTTTGTACTTCCCGTTGATACGGTTGTATTCGACTCCCATCGATACAGGAGGTTAAAAATGAGACGTTTGCTGTTTCTTGCCTTAGCTGCGATAACTATCCTGGCCGGTGATTTGACGCTGCCTGCCCTCGCTCAAGAACAGCCCGGAATTCCGGTCCTGATTGACGGCTTGCCGGTTACCTTTGACGTTCAGCCGGTTATTCGGGGCGGACGGACACTAATTCCCTTCCGAGCTATAGCCGAGGCTTTGAACGTCAAGGTTAACTGGGACGGCACTGCTCAAACAGTAATTGCTACAGACGGGAAAACCTCTATCCGGCTCCAGATTGGCAACAACACAGCTTATCGCAATGACTCCCCTATCCTCCTTGACGTTCCGCCGCAAGTCCTGGGCGGGAGAACAATGATACCCCTGCGGTTCTTCAGTGAAGCCTTTAACTGTAAGGTGGAGTGGGATAAGTCGATCAACGGGGTCAGGATTACCTCCCCACCCAAACAGATGGAGGTGATCGGGTTCTACGCCTTGGGCGACAGCAAGACCAGCAGCTGGACCGACCTCTTTGGGAAACCCTACCCGGAACATTCATCAGTAAATACAGATGTGGTAGGCGAACTGGCGCTGGGCTGGTACAGTCTGGACAAAGAAGGCAACCTCTTGACCAGGAGCAGAACCGGCTGGCAAAGGCCCGACGGTTGGGAGAAGGTGCTGGAAGCGGCCAATAAGTACAACCTGAAGAGCGAGATGGTAGTCCACGTGACCGACGGTGACGGCACCATTTCTTCTCTGTTAAAGGATGAGGCTGCTATGACCAGGGCGGTTGATAGTATAGTGATGGAAGCGAGGCTGTATCAGGGAATCAATCTCGATTTCGAGGGTTTGGGCTACCAAGATAGCGGTGAGCAGTTGAAAACGGTGCAGGACGAATTTACCAGGTTCGTGAGGCTCTTAGCGGAGCAGGTGAAGGCTGCTAACCTCACCCTGACCCTCACCCTTCACGCCCCCAACAGCGCCTATAAGGGTTACGACTACCGGGCACTGGGGGAGATTGCCGACCGGATTATCATCATGGCCTACGACTATGGTTCTAAGCCGGAACCGGTGAACCTTGTCACGCAAGCAGTGAAGATGGCTAAGGCGTCTGTCCCGCCGGAAAAGCTAGTGCTTGGAATTTCTGTCCCCACGGAAACGGCGGAAAGCATTCTAACCAAGGTGGGCATTGCCAAGCGGTATAACCTTGACGGCATCGCCCTGTGGCGGCTGGGTCTGGTAACCGGCGAGATGTGGGATGCCTTGAGGGCTACCGCAATACCAAAGAGGTATGAAAGATGAAAGGCTACTTAACCAGTGAGAAGCGCGTGCCTAACATATCAAACGGTACGTTGATGCTTTCTGGGCTCCTTTCAATAACTGTGGACCCGTTTTATATCCTTAACCTTTCTGGACTAACCGGGGATGCTACGCCGAC
This sequence comes from Syntrophothermus sp., assembly GCF_013314835.1. Classification (NCBI taxonomy): domain Bacteria; kingdom Bacillati; phylum Bacillota; class Clostridia; order Eubacteriales; family Syntrophomonadaceae; genus Syntrophothermus; species Syntrophothermus sp. Next base: position 51,681 of record NZ_JABUEX010000008.1, on the reverse strand, counting down.
TACGAAAACAAGAGTTTCACAAATTTCAAGCCTGCCCCATAAAGAAGGTAAGGTACGAAGAAGCTAATACCTACCAGTAGCACGAAACCCAAGGGGCCGGTGTTGCCGGCCGCAGCCGAGGCCGTCCACAGGGCCGCCGCCGCCCCTACCACCAATTGGAGCACCCTCGCGGTATCTCCGAACACCAATATCTGGCCGTTTCTTTCCAGGGGACTGCGGTCAAAAAGCCAGACTGACAAGTAGTAAAGCCCTACACACAGCAATGCCAGCAAGAAACAAGCCGGCAGTGACGGGAGGGCGGCATGCGGTCCGCCTAACACCACACTCCCCAACGTGTCCGCTGCATATGCTATTCTCTCCAGCACTCGTCCCAGGCCATATTCCGGGCGAATCAATCCCAACCCGTACAAGAAATTGCGGAAGCCCAGCAGAACCGGGGCAGGCCCGAAAATCAATCCGGCACTTATAATACCGGCCGATACTGCGTTTCCGGCCACCGTGGAAGCCGCAAAAGAAATGCTGAAAACTGCGGCCAGAACCGCGGCCTGGCGGGCACACCAGACCCATACGTCGAACAGGGTGTACGGGGTGGAGATGAATTGAACCAGGCCTGACAGGTAAACGGCGACTGCCAGCCCGTTCAGAACCAGGACTGTCATTCCGGTTACATACTTGGCCTTGACCACCTGACGCCGGGTTACCGGGGTAGCCAGCAAAAACTCCAGAGTACCACTTTGCTTTTCATCCGACAGCAGAAAGATGCCGAGGACAAAGGCAATCATCCACCCCAGAAATCCAAAACCGGTGGTACCCGCGTCGCTCCCGATGGTACTGTGAACTAAGCCAACCAGGTCGATCTTCCAGGGCTGGCCGGCCCGGGCGTTGAGCCCGGCGACTAGAAACGGCCCGGCGATATACATACCGCTCAGGAGCAGAGTGTAGATAACAAACTTGAGCTGGTGCTGATGCAGTTCCTTTAAGGCCAGCATGGGATGCAGCCCAAAAACCCGGCTAAACATGATGTTCACCTCCAACAGCGTAGTAGAAGATTTCATCCAGTGATAGATCCTGCACCTCGACAAAGGCTGGATTGAACTCCCGTACCCTGGCCAGGATCCGGTCGGCATCCCGGTTTACAATCAGCGAACAGACGTGCTCCGTACTCTCCACTTTCAATACGCCGGGAAGCCGGGACAGTTCGGCCGGCAACCCGCCCGGGAAGACCGTCTGGATACGCCGGAAGTTCCGCTTGAGGTCGTCCATGTCCTGGCAGAAGACCAGTCGGCCTTTATCCAGCAAGGCAATCTGGTCGGCCATTCTCTCCAGGTCGCCCAGGTGGTGGGTGGACAGAAACACGGTGGTTCCCTCCCCGGCCACTTCCTCCAGCACCAGCTGAAAGAATTGCCGGCGCTTGACAGGGTCCAGGCCGGCGGTCGGCTCGTCCAGAATCAAGAGCCGGGGATGGATGGAAAGGGCGATGGTCAGAGCTACCAGGGTGGTCGTGCCTTGAGATAGGTTGCGGATGCGCTTCTCCACCGGCAGGTTGAACTTTGATTGCAGGTGCTTGACTCGGCCCCAATCCCAGTTCTCGTAGAAACCGGAACACAGAAAAAAGATCTCCTCCACCCTAAACCAGGGATACATCTTCTGGGTGTCCGGCACGTACCCGATGCGGTGCCGGGCAACGGCATCTCTTGCCTCACGGCCCAGTACCCATGCACTTCCCCTCGTCGGCTGCAGCAGTCCCAGCAACATCTTGATGGTGGTGGTCTTGCCCGCCCCGTTCGGCCCCACCAGGCCGAACACCGACCCTTCCGGTACCGCCAGGTTCAGGCCGTCAACCACCGTGACCCCGTTGAACCGCTTGGTCAACTCCCAGGTTTCAATCGCCAGCACCATTCTTGCCCCCTTCCCATTTCTCGAGCACTTCGTGGAAGCAGGCCTCCATCTCCTCCCGCCCGAGCTGCAGGTGATGGCTTTCTTCCAGCAACTTCTCCATCATCTGCTTCAACATCTCCATTCTTTCCTCCCGGCTGGCCATACGGGCCGATGACGAAACATAGGTTCCCCGGCCCCGCGAGGTGGCAATAACCCCTTCCCACTCCAGTTCCTGGTAGGCCTTGGCCACGGTATTGGGGTTTATCAGCAGCCGGGACGCCAGTTCGCGTACCGACGGCAACCGGGCCCCGGGCTCAAAGAGGCCCCCGTCGATACCTCTCTTGACCTGTTCCTTAATCTGCTGGTAAATCGGTACACTCGACCGGGTATCGATACGAAACCACAAATCATGCTACCCCCGCTTCACCGCGACTATCCTAGTGTACTATGTCACTAATACACCTTTAGGCTATCAATCCCTGTAACAGTTGTCAATAGGGGGCTTTGGCGTGGTCAACAGAAATGCATAAAAAAGTGGACCCCCTATCAACCAGGATTCCCTATCATTGGGTTTGGACAAAACAAGGCGCGGGAAGAAGCCTTTATAAAAGGGCACAAAACCGGCTTAGAATTCGAATATACCATACTTAGTAACCTTTGCTTTCATTCTGCCTATTAGCTGAGAAATTGTGCGAGAAACAGCAAGCGAAGTGTAAGCCAAAGACGTGCATAGTCGTATTATACGACTGAGGAGGAAAAGTATATGATGCCAAGAAAGCTCACCTGCTTCTTGCTCGTTATGGTACTAATAGCCGGTTGCGGCGGGCCGGGGGTCCCCGAACGGACCAATATCCCGGAGACTGCCAGCCAACTCCGGCAAGCGGCGCGGGAATTGATACCGGCCGGCTCTGAGTTACTGCGTCCGGGTTGCACCGAGCCGGGTGTGGAACCGTCCCCGGCGGTACAGGCGGTAGACCTGGACGGCGACGGAGACCGGGAACTGGTGGTCGCCTACCGGGTACCGGGCAAACCGACACAGACCGGTGTGCTTATCGCCACCCCGGAAAAGGAGAAGTACAGGACGGTTTGGCAGCAGGAATTGGGTTATGAGCTGGCGGACCTGCGCTGTCTCGATGTTACTGGTGACGGAGTCCCCGATGTCGTGGTGGGAGGGGCTATAGGTGCTTCCGCCGGAAATTCATTGAAGGTGCTGCACTTTTCGCTGAATGATAAGGGCTTGCCAACGGTAAGGGTGGTATGGGAAAACGGGTATCACCGCATGGACATCGGCGACTTTGACCGGGACGGCCGCCGGGAAATCGCGCTCTGGTCCAAAGATACCGGCTCCGCCTGTGCGGTGGTAGTGTACCGGGCCCATCCCGACCTATCGGGTTTTCATCCGGTGGAAAGTGCCTATGCGGCCTACTTCCCGCGCGTAGTCGCTTACTACGAAGCCGAGGTCAAAAGAATGCCGGAGTCACGCGTTCTCTGGTACTACCTGGCTGATGCCCAGGTAAAGGCAGGACAGGCGGAAGAAGCCCTGCAGTCAGCAGCCAAGGGACGGCAGATGCAGGGTGAATATCCCCCCTGGGGGAACTTCAACCTGGTGGAAGGCAGGGCTCTTCTGGCTTTAGGGCGTTACGGTGAAGCTCTCAAGAAGTTTGCAGCGGTCACAGCCCAGGAGAAGCAAATCCTCTCACCTCCCCAGAAGGATAGGAACAGCTCTATCGGCAGTATGCTCAACATGCCGCTGGGTGAGTTTGACCTGGCCGACGCTTATGTGGGCCTGGGACAGGCGTACGAGGCCCTGGGACAGTACGTCGAGGCCGAAAAGGCGTACCGTCGGCCCCGGGAGTTCCTGCCTCCGGATAGCGTCCCCGTGGGGGAAAGAGAACTGCGCAGGCTGGCAGCCCGTCCCGCAGTAGATGCCGTCAGCAAGTATCTCGCGGCTCTGCGGCCGGACGATAGGGAGCAGGGAATCAAAAGATTAGAAGAATGGGGACGCAATCGTGGTTTTACGGTGCACGCCGTTGAGCCTGAATGGGGCGGATTCAGCCGGACCCCACGGGCGTTGATCCCGCAGGTGTTGCTGCTGGACGTGGGCAAGAGTTATCCCCCTGATGGCTATGACGCGCACCTTATCTGCTGGTGGCAGTTCGACCGGGCTAGCAAACAGGAGCATTTCTATTGGCAAACGTTCTTTAGTGCGGACGAGATTGAACATGGATTGACCAGAGACTATGGACTGCTAAAGGCCCGGCTTGTTGTTAACAGCGTTGATGGGGCTCCGGAAATGGGGGTATTTTTCGATACCGCGGCCTGGGGAAGCGGATCCCCTATACCCACCTACTATCTCTATCGTCTCGAGGGTCAACAATGGCGGGTGGTATGGAGAGCTCCGGCTGCCGGCAACCTCTGGCGGGGGTTTCACGGCACCGCCGAGTTTACCGGGCCCGACCTTGACAGCTTCAACATCTCCGGCGAATTGTGGACACAAGACGGGAAAGGCAACATCTTTCACGAGGCCAACCCGGGTCCTCATCGCCGGTTCTCGGACACCTGGCAGCGCAAAGGGGATGTCTACCGTCGGACCAGAGCCACCGTCATGCCTTCATCTTACAACACCCTGGTGGAGTTTATCTGGTGTTTATCCACCGACAACATTAACCGGGCTACCCGCCTGGTAACGAGCAGCCGCCTAGTGCAGAAGGCCCGCGACGCGAAGATGACTCAATCACCGCTGGGGCAGTCCTGGGGTGTGGACTTTAACGATAACACACAGCTGCTCACGGGACCCTTAACCATTACCTCAGGCCCCGCCGCCGGCACCACCATTACCTTCAAGAAGGTTGGTGACCAGTGGCTGATCGACTCCATCGACAAACCCGGAGAACATTAGTGTGGTTTTAATGGCAAATAATTAAGATGGGAACTACAACTTGCGGCTATCATTGACTGGTCCCTGGTATGTGGGGCAAGCCGGTCAACCGTCCGGAGGTAAGATAATAATTCGACGGTTGTCTCGCGCCCATGATCATTATCATGCTGCTTTCGATGGCGACGCGCGTAAACCTTTGATTGACCGGCGCGCTTTAGGTATTCTGTGAGCAGTACGGGTACATGGGGAGGGTTTGAACATGAAAAGATTACTGCTGGTTGCTTTCAGTGTCCTTACGGTGGTACTAACCTCTACCACCATTTCGGCCTGGGCCGCTGGCGCGGCTGAGGCCAGTTATACGCCTGCCAACATCGCGGTGCTGGTGAACGGTACGGCATTATCCGTTGCCCAAGGCCCGGTCCTGTCCCATAAAAACATTATGGTGCCTCTGCGCGCCGTGGTCGAGCCCCTGGGAGCAACAGTGACCTGGACTGGCACCATTCCCCAGGTCAGAATTCAGCAAGGGGACACGGTGTTCAGCCTGAATATCGGCTCGGATCGAGCTTTCAAAGAACGCGCCGGGATTTTTTTCCTGGAAGAACCGCCGGTTCTGGTCAAAGGCCATACCATGGTATCCTTGCGGTTCCTGGCCGAGGGGCTGGGCGCAAAGGTGGATTGGGACGAGACCCGCAAAACCGTTTTTATCTCGACAGGGGATTTCATGGGGCCGGAATATCCGCCCCCGGCAGTCAGCAAGCAGGAAATACCGGCCACTGACAATTACTACAGACTGTATGACCTCGAGGTTGGACCGAATAGTGGCCCTTCGGCCGAGGAAGCTAAAGCTTATGTGTTAAAGCAGGGATTGCTGAAGACCGTGAAGGACGTTCAGTTCACCCCCATTCGCTTTTGTGAAGACGGCGACACTGATACCATGGTAGTCGGAAATGATGAATTGGGCCGGGAAAAGGCCGTTTGGTTGACCAAGAACAGGTATGGAGGGACGGTGTCCGTCACCGGGTCTGTAGTGCTGGCAGAGGCGATCTCCAGAGAAAAAGTGTACGACATGCTGCGGGCCAAAGGCATTAAGACTGAAAACATAAAGAAAATGTATCTGGCACCGTATGAAAAAGATAAGATTTACTGGCTGGTCATTGCCGAGCAGGCCGATAAGACCTATCATAGTGCGTTTGACTGCAAAACCGGGACCATGGTTCTTGAAAACGTGGTTCCTCGAACTCCTTAGAGAGCACGGTATCTGCTCCGGATGCAAGTGGGGACGGTTCTAGACTTGCGTCAACTTATTGACAAGTGTCAAAAAACAGGCATTGAGCAATTTCCATCATCCAGTGGTGGCTCCAGTACGGTGAAATGGGGGGTTGCCCTGGAGCCTGCTCAAGGGCCTGGACCTACCCGCGGCTATGGGTTCCGCCGAGGCCTACGTGCTGTTGCAACAGATGGGGGAAACAGGCTACCAGGGCTACCCCGAAAACATGAGCAAGATCAAGCAGCATATCTCCGGGCTGGAGCAGACCACCTGGACCCAAAACCTGTACCGGAACTGGCTCTACACCCTGCTGCCGCTTACGTGGAGGAAAACTAATCTTAATGGACCACTCGGAATTATTTCTCCGTGACCCCCAACCCCCCCGTGTTTTCAAAGTAGTAAGAGAATATTACCCGGCCGTCTTCCAGTATGCCCAAAACTGTTGGGCACCCGGCTTTGATGGATAGTAGTGTTTCCGCCTTAAGAGTCTTGAGGTCAACACGCACGATATGGTACACATTGTCGGCGTCATCACCGGTTTCAGCGTACTGAACTGACACATAGGCCAGGTATTTGTCGTTATGTGTTACAAGGGGCCAGAACTCGGCGGAGAGCGGAACCCTTTGCGCATCATCGGTCACCCTGACCTTGAACTGTTTCATTTCCATCTGACCGTAATCGAGCCTGGTGATGTAGATGTCAGGTTTGCTGGTGCCAGCACCGACAGTGCGGGCGGAAAGCCCGTAGGCATAAGGGAAATTGCTGTCAAAGGTGTAAATGCCGTTGAAGGCGGGGTCGTCCATGGTTAGTTTCTTGGTCCGACCTGTTCTGAGATCAATGATTACGTACCCACTGATGCTTTCATACCCAGTAACCCTGGCCACTACTTTGCTGTCCTGGTCGACAAAAGCTGGTCCCTGAATATACGGAACGTATTGGAATTTCGTGTTCTCGGGAAAATGTCTGGCCAGCAGCTTTTCGGTACCGGTCTTAACATCATACAGCATCAGTCCTTGGCTCTGTGAACTATAAACAAAGTACCTGCCATCTTTGGAGACGTCAAAACCACCCCACCAATCACTGCCGAATGCTCCTTTGGCGACGTCAGAAGGAATGTCAGTAATCTCTATCACTTTCAACTGTCGATCCAGTTTGAAGACGTTGCCGCCGCTCACGATTAGATAGCCTGATTGGGTGACCTTGACGGCCTTAAACTGCTTTGGTGACGCAAATGAAGCTAGCTCGTTAAAGTTTCGGGCATCGTACACCTTCAGAGTATCTTGATATGCACTGCCCTCCTTTCCATTGTCGGAGCGAGCAAAAACCTTGCCGTCAAAACTTGCCAGCACATGCAGCGGCCATTCTTTATCGGTAGAACTTACGTTTAGCCGGGTGGGGCTCAGCTTTTGGTATCGGCCGTCGATGACAATGGATTGTGCACTGGTCGGATAGGTGTGGTGAATGCTCTTGAAATACATAGTGCCGTCGGGACGCTCTTGTAGCACGCAGGTTGTTTCCCTTACGACCCGTGTGCTCTTGGCGGAGGCCATCTGAACTAGTTTGATTGTGTAGCTGCCCTCAGCCTCGTTCTTGGTGACCGAGTCTAGCCGGATGGCCCAGGGCGTCATTTCATTGTATTTAACGTAGGAGGCCGATACGGCCATCTCCTCGATATCGAAAGCTTCTCTGTCGGTGTCATAATAAGCAGTGTAAGCAAAGTCTTTTGGTGGGTCGATATTGCTAATACAAGTATTAAGGTATTGACGAATGTACTGAGAGACTAGCTGCGGATCGATGCGCCCGAAGCCGTCATTCAACTTTTGATATGCCTGCTTGCGACAGATGACCCGTATGGCGTACTGAATCGCGTAGTCGCGGTTGATCTGCTCTGGACTTGAAAATGGCTGATTGGCAATGGTGGGTATGGCGTCCTGAATGTATTCATCCCACAGATGGGTTATAACGCTCGGATCACTCACGGCATGGTAATCCACAGTTCGTTCATCGGCTGTCGGTCGAAATACGACTGCAGCGGCGAGGAATATGCCAAAAGCTATTAAACACCACTTTACAGCTGGATTCCTGTTAAGCCACGAAGCAACCGTTTGTTAATCCCCCCACATGGTCCCTGAGCAAGTATACCTCTCTTCTCCAGGATTGCCAAAGGCGAAAATGTACCTCGATCAGAGTGAATTTCTTGTTCGTCTAGGATAAACATTCTCTCAACGAAGAACCCATTTTATGCTGACACTGTCCGGATAATAGTTTCCGTAAAAACCGGGATCAACTTGAAGATTGTCCAACACCTTAACTTGCTGATTATTGTCCAGATCCAGCAGATACAGAGAACCCTGGTCAAACCAGTCCAACCTTTCAAAAACCAGGAATTTACTGTCAGGCGACAAGGACAGCGGATAGTCCGCCTGGGTGTTCTCCGGGGCGGTTACCGGCCGCTCCACAGCATCCTTCCTGCACCATACCTGCTGACCGGGAACCGTCACTTCCTGGTGTCTGCCTTCTTCAAGCCAGGCCTCGCTTTCCCGACCACGGGCATAGAAGAGATACTGCCCGTTCATCCCCCAAAAAGGCCGGGTGTCTACCATACCAGCCTCGCCCAGGTCTTGTTCCTGGAACGCGGAATTCACTATGTCGACCACTTTCAGACGTTTATTGGTACTGGCTATACGGTCACATCCTACTATACAGGCGAGCTTCCTGCTATCCGGAGACCAGGCCAGCCATTCCGGGTAGCCCAAAGCATCTCCTATCGTAAGAAGCGAGTGCGGGTTTTGCAGGTCAACCACCTGCAGGGTCATGCCATCGGCGTTCAGGGATTCCGAGTTAAGGGCCAAAAAATACGCCGCGTAACGCCCATCAGGTGATAGTTTAAGTCCCCTCATCTCGCAAGGGTATAAACCGCTCTCGTCGCTCTCTGCACCATTAGAAGGCAGGGTAAAAAGGCGGGTACATTTGCCGTTTAAGTCCACCCTGTCAATAGCCGGGCGGTCCTTGTCAGTCACCCTCCAGCTTACAGCCATGCTCCTGCCATCTGGAAACCAAGTCAATCCGGCTACGAACCCTCGCCCAGCACAGTCAATCAATGTACGGTTGACCCATTTTCCATTTTCCAGTCGCGCCAGTTTCAAGCTTTGATCCCGGATCTCCTGGTCAACCCACTGCAGCGTTTGGTAGGCAATGGTGTTTTCTACCGGCGACCACGCAGGAGTTCCGCGCACCACGGGCTGATCATCCAGACACAGTGATTGCTCCCCGTCGGCCCGAACCACCCACAGGCGCGTATCATCAGAAAACGCGTCGTCAGACGTCCGTCGCAAGTAGGCCAGCCACTGCCCGTCCTCGGACCAACCTATGATCTGGTCTACATTTTCGCCGGGGACGAGTTGCGGCTCAGCCTCGGGTCGATTCATGTCCAGCAGCCACAACCGTTCGTCATGAACAAAGGCCATTCGCAGAGGCAGTGCTGCTTTTGCAACCCTCTGAGGCATAGGAGCAGACTCAACTGGAACATCTATGTAGACGGCTCTGTTCTTTCCGTCCCACCGGACACTGCCTCCCAGAGCTTCAAACAGGTCGCGAGCTGGTACCGCTATGCCGTACTTCCAGGGCTTCAATCCGCACCTCCAGCGGTATGTTTTACCGTCAAGCGTGTAGCTGTCGCTCCCCACTGCTGTTTTCAACTCGCGTCCGTTTATGGCAAACAATGCCTGATTATCCCGTATGTCAAATCTTAATCCCGGAATGCCTTCAATAAGTGCGAGAGGCACCAGGGCCACCCCGCTCCCAGTGTCAATATAGGCAGTACTGCCACGATAATCACCGTTACAGTACACTTTAATACCGGCATCTTCGCTTAGAGCACATGCCGCTGGACAGTATGTCACCCAGAGAAGCAGCGTGAAGATGGCTGCCAGCAGCCCCGCTGTTTTTCGCCACTGCCACATGTTCCCCCTTGAATTGTGCTCCATTTTGTTCCCTCCTGATGAGAGTGGTATTCCTAACCAACAATACGCAGAGGCGGGACGTTTCTTACATTAGAAAATTCATGCGTACCACCTGCTTTTTCTGTTAGGTTTGCTAAGGTTTTTAATTGCCATTCAGGGAATCACCGCATAACTCACCAGGCCTTCAACCTCAAGCAGGCGCTCAGGTTGTCCCTCTTGTGACGCCGCTCGATAAACGCTTACACCGGCAGCATCCCGGCGTAGTGAGTAAACAACGCGATCGGGGTCTTTATCGAGGAAATAGATTTTTCCCCCCGGGTCGCACAGCGGCCAGTAGGAGTTTAAGTCGGGCGGAATGTGCCGGAGGTATGTGAGCCGCCCGGTTTCCGGTTCCAGAAGGACGACTTTAGCCCGGAAGGGGTCGGGCACATCCGGACCCGTGTACTGGCTCCCTTCTCCCATGAACTCGCGATAATCCGGCTTGCCCTGAGAAATGAGATAGTGCTTCCCGTCCGGCGTAAAGCATCCGGGGGGAGTGTACAGCTGGGTAGTGCTCATTAGATCCCGCTTCTGACCGGTTTCAGGCTCCAAGATAACAAGCCATTTTCTATACGGGGGTCGGTGGACTTGTCGTCCCTACCACGATCCTTTTGCCGTCGGGACTCCAGGCGACGGAGGTGATGATCCGGTAAGCCGCGTCTGGCGCACCCGGATTGGTGAAAGATGGGAGCATTTCCCTTTCGCGCCCACTCGAGAGGTCAAGCACGACAAGTGCTGTCCCTTCGCCCTTTTTATCCTTTTTCCCGGAGGCTACCTGCCGGCCATCCGGGGAGAGGGCGGGCCAGTGAAAGACTCCCTCTTTGAGACGGCGCAAGATAAATGCAGGTGCTTTTTCGGAGGAACGAGGCGCGCTACTTTCCTCCGCCGGCTGTACCAGATAAAGCGCCTTTTCAGTTGCAACGAGAAATTCCTCCCCCCTGGGGTGGGCACTAAGATAAGTGACACGCTCTGCGAACCGCCTGCGGAAAACCTCTTTCTGCGTTCTGGTAATCGACGAGGATGACTTCTTGCTGTTCTGCCCCGCAATGGGCCACATGTTTTCCAGCCCAGGCGAAAAACCGCCGCGGGAAAAGGACCTACTCTTGCCTGGCCTCCCCTCCGGAAGGCGTGAACTTAAATAGCATCACTTCTTTGCCCCGGCTGTCGCGCAGCCGCCCGGTCCAGACTTCTTTGTCCCCCTCCTTCGTAATGGTACCATTGTCCTCCCGTTACCCGGCTAACCAGCAGCGTTGCCTTCGCTCTCCATTTTTACACAATTATAAGGACTTACCTCGCCCCTATCTGGATATCGCCTGTATCAATAGTCTGTCAAGCAGTAGGGTTAATTAAGAATTCCATGATTTCCCCCCTGAAGTAACTAAAATCTCCCGTTTCCAGGTGCCAAGTTCCTTCTGCTTTAGCGGGGATCCGCAAGCCGCTGCATTCCCTGTAGTCGGCATCCAACACACTGCCTGACCAGTTTTGGAGGGAGTAACCATCATCATTTGCCTGGTATCTTTGGGCCGTAAACCTGGTAACATCTCCCTCTTTGTCAAAGAAAAAAATGCCGGAAGCAGTGGTGCCTTTGTAGCTCATTATGGCTCGGGCAGAGCTTCCGTCTACCGGTTCCCACCTTATGTACTCACTCAGAGCAGCGCTGGGGAACCACATGATTTCACTGAGAAACCGGAGCAGGGTTCCCTGGTCGATTTCCTTTCCTTTTCCATCAGCTACAGTTTTCAGTCCGAGGAGTTTAATAAGCATATTCCCTTTACCATCAAGATAGCGGTCGCGGCCAACAAGCCAAATCAGAGACGCGGCTTTGACTCTTGCGCTCCAGATATAAGCAGGTTCGTCGATCACATAATACTGCACAGCTTCAAACGGCATCCAGGGCTGATCTTCTCGGGTGCGGATTACCCCTTTTTGCTTTAGATATACAGTGCTGATCCTTGGCTTTCCTACTATGTTTGCCCGCTGCAGCCATTTCTGCACGCTCGCCGGCAGACCCTCTAGATCTGACGCTGCTACTAATGAACTGGTCGCAGCTTCACCGGCTTCCTTTTTTGCGGCTCTGGATAGCACTTCTCTTACTTCTGTTTTTACCTTTTTCCTCCACATGATGTTTGCTGTCACCACACTCAGGATGAGGAGGATTAAAACTCCTGCGCCGCCCCAGAGAAGGTAGAACAAAATTTTGCTCATGGAGAGAGAGTCTCCTTTCTGCCGTGACCTTTGGGCTTTTGGGATGTGCCTTGTCGCTGGCCTTTTCTTATCCTATCACATTTTCCTATTCGTCACAGGTCTGAAACCCCAAAATTCAGATACGCAAATCGAATTTGCCTGGCAAAAACAGTTGTAAAGGTGTTAAGGCCCAGGAACAGATAAAGGCTTGTGGACAGGGGAATTGAACGCAGTCAGCAACCACTCTTACAGCAAGTAGAAACTGTTAGCAACCCCGATCTCTTCAGGCCTCCATCCTGTTATACACGTACACGCTTCTCCCGGACAAAAACGGAGTGCTAGCTCGGTTCGGATGGGGCTTTCTCCTTTGCTTTCTCCCTCAATGAAGCTTCGGCTCTGGCCAAGAGCTCTTCCCCGTTCTCTCCATCGTCAGGGTACACTGCGATCCCACATGTCCATACCCCCTGGAGCACGCCTGCTAGTTCTAGCTTATTCACGACTATCTGCGCTCCATCTCTCCCAGTTAGTGGAAGAACTAAGGCAATGGTGTTTTTCCCTAACTCCATAAAGGACAAGAGTTGCCTTCGACCCACCCCTGTTTGCCCGGTTGATTTCATTTCTTAGCACTTTTCGAAGTAAGTCGAGGGGTGAAACTTCTTTCCTGGCACCAGTACCCAACAGTTTCTTTACACGGCGTACCAGCTCCTGCTCCGAAAACGGCTTGATGAGGTATTCCACTGCTCCCAGTTCTATAGCCTGCTTGATTGTAGTGACTTTGCTTTCGACCGTAACCACCATGACTGGCACATGTCGGTATTCCGGCAGGCGTTTAAGACTGTCCAGCACTGTCAGGCCGTCCATCCCCGGCAGGTGGATATCAAGTATCACCAAATCGTAAGGCCTTATCTTTTCCCGCGCCCTAGCCAGCGCTTCCTGACCGCTCGCGGCCTCATCGACCAAGTAGCCCTTTTCCTCCAACGCTCTTCGAGTTGCAAACCTGGTTAGTGCCGAATCCTCGACGAGCAGGATACTCTTCTCTGGGAGAACCGCCAAAAGAATTACCTCCCCTCCAACCGCTTCCCGACTTTAACGTTAAATAAGCCCGTTAAGCGTTATCATTTTGATGACTGGGGCCGCATCTACCTATAGGTTTCTCTTTTTCAATGTATCCAAAAGCTTCGTTCGGCTGCGTGTGTTAAACCTATGTAACCCAAATTCGACATAAAGTACCATTATCCTCCTGTCGTTGACCTCGGGTTGTCGTCGAATAGGTGAGGGTAATGTGTCTCACATGATATGAGCTACTAACACATACTTCTGACCATAGGCGGTAGGTAAAACGGTGGGTCACAGGCGCGAGAATCCCCAGCCATTCCATCGCCATACCGAACGCTCGCGGCCTAAAGGAAATCTGCGGAGAGAATAAGAAAGCCAGCGGTAGCGGGATTCGGTTACTATCATTTCAAGGGCCTTGTCCCCATCTACGTCTCCCGCTTCCAGTTCGAGAACCGGCCGCTCCAAACCCGAGGACATCCACACCGGCTTCATCTGGTTGCCCACCAGCCTGTAAAGGTAAAGGTGGTTCCACCATTTACCATCATCACCAGAAACCCAAAACGGCCTGTGCTTCCCGAACCTGCCCCGCACCCACACCGTCATGACCAGCTCCTCCTGGCCATCATTCGTTACATCGGCTATCAAAAAGTCCTCTACTTTCCAATCCGACGGCGACTCCCATATCAGCTTATCTTCCTCGCTGACGGTCAGGATGCGCCCTTTCAGTACATAGGTTTCCAGCACGCCGTCGCCGTCGAGGTCTCTCCCGCTAACCGTCACTTCCCTGTCGATGCCAAAGAAGTAACCCAGCCACCAAAGAAAAAGCCCGGCCGCAAGAGCCAGGCCCAGCCATCTCCAACAACTCCGGTACCCTCGATGTTCCATAACCCGCTCCTCATTGCCAAACCGGTACAATCGGCCACTCTTCCATTCTGGCGGTGAATATCCCGGTCCACTTCGGAGGTTCGGGAGCCTTCCCGGAGCGCAGTATTTCCTGCCATTTCTGGTCGGTCAGGCGATCGGCGGCAGACCAGGGAAACTCGTAGTAGGAATAGACCCCACCCCGGGCTATGCGGAGCTTCCCTTCCACGGGGACGACAACGTAAATGTCTGATATATAGCCCGTTCCCTCCTCCAATACCAGGTCGGGAGGGGCCGTAGCCACGTCTGCCACCACCGGAGCCGGGTTCTCCCATATCTGGGACCGGCTCTCGACCTCATCCCGCAAAGCTTCCAGCCAGAAATGCTCCAGTTGTCCGCCGAAAGTGCGGATGAGCTCGTAATCGGCTTCCGAGAGAGGTTCGTTATTCAGTTCCTTTACCGATATGTCCTTGAGGTCCAAAGCCAGTTTCTCCAGCCGGTTCAGGCTCTCTTTGTCCCTTTCCGCTAATAGTCCCCGACTTTGTAAACCTTCTCTGGTCATGGCCGTCAGAGCTGCCAGGCGGGCGTAGACTTCGGGGTTAGGTTCCACATAGCCCCGGTCATCTCCCTGTTCCCAGCCTCCCCCCATCTCGGCATAGACCTGTTTGGCGTAAAGAACAGTATCGTGCTTCAGTTCCGTCCAGCTACCGAGATAGGTGTTCAACTCTTTCCTCGCCCAGGCCTGGTTACGCATAAACGAAGGATAACCTTCGGGTTTTTCCTGTATGAGAGGCTTGAGGGTGTACAGCCAGCTCCAATAAAGGTTCTGGGTCCAAGTGCTTTTATCCAGCCCTTTGATGTACTGTCTCATTTTGGCCATGTTCTCGGGGTAGTTGCGGTACCTGGTTTCTCCCATTTCTTTCAGAATGGCATAGGACTCACCGGAACCCATCGCCGCCGGAATATCCAGGCCTTTGGGCAGCACCCTCCTTTGTCCGTCCGGGTTCTCCTTCACTTCCCGGTAAACCAGGCGCTGGAATACCGAGGCATCGAGGGTAAACCTCTGTCCCATGAAGCGGAAGCCTTTTATCTCCCGTTCCCGATCCGGTTGGATAGTCTCGTCAAAGATGGGAACAGAGTTGATGGCCGGGGGATTCAGCTTGGCGGCTTTCTTAATAAAGAGTTCCCATTGGGAGGAGTCGGTCGCCAACTGCTTCAAGCTGACCACGTTTCCGTAAACTTCGGCCAGTACCGGTTGAAAATCCAAATAACCCAGGTCATCGCTCTTGCCCACGAAGAACGCGGTTGTGCGGTAGATGTTCTCCCAGTTCTTTAGGTTCTCTCCCCGGTTAAGAGCCAAGGTCATGAGCACGGCAGACCTAATCTCATCCTGGTCTTTCAGGCGGAAAGTAAGACGCCCGTACCACATCATGGTTTTGAAGTAGTTCTTCAACTCCTCGCTTTTAACATAGTGCCCGCGCGGGGTGTATTGGGTGTAGTCTTCTTTAAGAGATTCCAAGACATCGGGAGACTTGCCCATCGTCATCACCGGAGAAACCGCGGTCTCCTGGTGGGCCTCGATCAGTGCCAGTTCCCGCTCTACCTCTTCTTTCACCTGTTCAGGGATCTTTGCTTGCGGGTCCAAAAGTTTGTTGCCTACCGCAAAAAAGGCTACGTTCCGCCGGGCTGCATTTTCCCAAGCCGTGCCTTTCAAGCTTTCGTACTGTTTCTGAGATTCGGCCAGCATCCCTGTGTTCAGCTTCTTCAGTTCGGGGATCAAATACTGTGTTTCCACGGTCTTCAATAGCTGGTTGAAGAAGAGGTGATAGTTATGAAGCATGGCGTCGGTGGTGATGAAGTTCGGTATGCCGTCGTACCTGTTGGTTTCATAGACTATGAAGAATTCCGGGTTCTGAGCCGGAATCACGACGAAGCCGTTTGCAACCAGCAGCTTTTTGGCTTCCGAAGAGAATTTGAAACGATCCCGGTTTGTTACGTTCTCGAGATTTGTAGCTACCTTGTAGGCGGGCACCTGCGGGGTTACATCCACCTTGACTTCCTGATAGGGGGCAAAATCCGCAGCCAGTGCAGTCTCTGGCCCGGTAGGTATCGTGGCTGTCCCGCCGCCCCCGCACCCGGCAGCCAGAAACAATACCAAAACGACAGCACTTAGCCAAACAGGCCTCTCTTTCCTGATCACGCCCTCTTCCTCCCCGCTCCCGTTGTTTTCTTATCGATATCTACGTTTCTTGAGGCCTATTTCTTGCGATCCCTTTCCTATTTCGGGACGTGCATCCACCTGCGCCACTTTCTCGTCCCCGCTCTCTTAGAACCGTTCACCTTATCTCAAAACTGCAGCTTACAACTGCGGTTATTTCCTTTTCCAACGAACTTGTGTCATTGATACCGTAATCGGAAATCTCATTAGAGTAACGAGGTGTAATCTGGAATACCCCCATACGGGCGGATCTCAGGGCCCCTACCTTGCTTCCGGCATTGCCCGCTATCTCCTCGGCTCTCCGCTTGGCGTCCTGGGTGGCTAGAGAGAGCATCTTTACCTTCAGCTCGGGAAGTTTTGTGTAAAAATACTGTGGGGGATAGGACTGGAACTCAAGGCCCTGATTCATGAGGTCGGTCGCCTGAAGAGCCAGCTGCTTTATCTTCTGAACATCCTTGGACTGAACTTTCACCTCTTCGTTCAAGACGTAACTTTCAATTTCACTCGTGTATTGACCGCTGGGTCCAATAACGTAGTTTATACCGGTGTTGATGGAGGAAAACTCGATATCCTTTTCCGGTATCCCCTGCTCCATCAAGTATTTCTTCACCGTAGCTTCATTGACCTTTAATTGATTGTAACCCGTTTTCAGGTCTTTGGTTCTCACGCTGAAGTTTCCCGTCCACACAGCAAGATCGGATACGATTTCTTTTTTGGCTGATCCCGTAACCGTTATGGTGTTACCTGCAGCTTTAACCCTCAATAGTCCCCATGTCACAATGGATGACGAGACTATTAAGCCGAGGGCCAAAATAAGCGCAACCCACACGTACCAACTGTTTCGGTTCTCCAAGTCCCTTCTCCCCTTTCGCAAGATAATACCGGAAATTCCTGTGAATTATTAATTCTTTTCTCTCTCAGATTATTCCTCTTTTTTGGGACACGCTTTTTTGCTGTCGTTGGTTTTAGGTAGTTAACCCTTTCGTCATGCCTATCCGGTCTCAGGACTTCGTGTTCTAGAATAATCGCGGTCCGGCGCCAATGGTGGTGTATACGCCTTCCCAGTCGAGGGGCTCGCCACTCCCGACTCGGCTGAACCCCAACCTGTATTCAGCTTTTTTGCCAGGGGTAAAGCGAGATATTATGACACCGTTACCGGTGACCACGGTGAATCCGTTTGCAGGAATCCTCGCCCTTCCCCTGACAACTTCTTTTACAGTTCCGTTTTTTCGTTATCGTTCTGCGCACCAGTGGTCAACTCTTACGTTATCAGAAACATGCTTATAAAACAAAAAAGAGGACAGCTCTCTGCCTTTCGTTACCATCGGTAGTGAGGTTGAAATTGAGGAATTATCTACTCGCAGGCTTCTCTGTTTTCGTCTTATAGCTCCTTTTTCAAGAAATATAGGGAGCAAAGGACGTCTCGTACATCTTACCTGTCGGGAAAGCATTGTTGTCAAAAAGGTACTTTTGGACTATTTGATGTAGTTGTTTATTGCTTTAAGAGCAGTATTGCTGGGTATAGCGAAACCGATGCCCTGAGCTTCTGAGCTCACAGCGGTGTTGATCCCCACTACCTCTCCCTCCAGGTTCAGCAGTGGACCGCCACTGTTCCCCGGATTGATAGACGCATCTGTCTGCAAGAGGTTCTTATACTGTCGGTTTTCAATAGTGATCGGGCGGCTCTTGGCACTTATTACTCCGACAGTCACAGTATGGTCCAGACCATAAGGATTACCGATAGCGATGACCCAATCGCCTACCCTGGTGCTGTCTGAATTTCCCAAAGATAAAGTCGGCAGATTACGGTCAGCGTCTATCTTAAGCACTGCCAGGTCGAGGTTGTAATCTGAGAAGACTTTGCGTGCCGAGTACGATTTGTCGTCACCAGAAAGACTTACCACGATTTCGTCCGCGCTGCTCACTACGTGCTCGTTGGTTAGGATATAGCCGTCTTTAGAAATGATAAACCCAGACCCCAGCCCCTGTACGGTCTGAGACTGCGGTTGAGTCCGGAGCCGCCGCCCATAGAACTGACGAAAAAAAGGGTCCGTGAAGAACGGGTTTTGAGACACGTTAATTTTCTCAGTGGTGTTTATGGTGACGACCGCCGGACTAACCCGTGCCACTATCTCGGGAATCACAGAGGAATCCGTAACGGCTGCCGATGACGCAGCAGCTGCCCTCGTTCCTGAAGCAAATTCAACCGGGTTCGATATGACTCCTGGGCTTGACAAGAAGGCTAACATAGTTAAAGCGCCTAAAATAAAGTATGCTGCTTCCCTTACTCTGAATAGAATTCTTGACTTCCCCATACTTCGCACCTCCATCATCCGCTCTTACCCTAAAATAACTCACCGAAGTGGCCGTAGTCGCCGCCTCGAACCGCATCTATTACTGCCCGCGGCGATCAGGGCCTAAAGAGTCGCTCATGGTCAGGACAATACCGGTTTACGGGCTGCAATTCCAAAAATGCGCCACCATAAGTTCAGTCCACAAGTAAAACTTACACAACGCTTCCAAACTTCTTCACTCCCCTGCTAAGTTCCCTCTTACCAACATATCCTATTTCTGTTGCCATTCTGTGAACAAACTTCAACGAAAATCCGAACTGTCTGAGATAAACAGTTATCGCTCCCAACAACACAGACTTTCTTTCCTGCATTGCAGTCTGAAGTTATAATACGTGGCATAAGGCGGTGACGTTAGGTACTTGGGTTCTACTCCACTTATTATCAATCTCAACAAGCACTGCTCCAATTCTGCCTTAGAGACGTTTCGTTCGCAGTTGCTCAGTGGCCTGGGCATCCAATACCTGGTTTAACACCCTTTAGATGAGTTTTGCCATACCTGCCTCCTTTATATGATATGGGCTCAACTTTCGGAGGTAGCCTTTTTCGTTAAGGCATACTTGACTGGAGGAATCTGTTTAGAGACGGAGAATTATATAAATCAAAATCTATGCTAGCCGGGAACTGCGATAACTTCGGGGTGATGTTTTGAAAAATAATCCGAGAAGGCTTTGGATGGGTCTTGCTGACAATTTGCATGATAAACCACACGTTGGGATTATCGGCGTACCTTACGACGGCTCGGTTTCTCAGGATTCAGGAGCGAGGTTGGCACCGGCCTATCTCCGCGAATTTTCCGCTTATCTTGAACCGATAGCCGAAAATGGGGCGCTCCTCGATAATCTCAGGATAATGGACTATGGCGACGTATCGGTAAATAATGACGATCCTGGCGCTACCCAGAAAGCCGTATTTTCAAGAGTATCTGCCATTGCTAAGAAAGGAATCGTTCCGGCGGTTATCGGAGGCGATCACAGCATCTCCAGTGCAGTGGTGTCAGCATTCGAGCACAAACCGGATCTCGGGATTATTTGGTTCGACAGCCACCCTGATCTGATGGATGTTTACCAGGGCGTTAACGGCCGGCAGAAGAGCAAATTCAGCCATGCGTGCCCGTTAAGAAGGATTCTGGAACTACCCAACGTAAATAGGGAAAACGTCATACTTGTCGGTGTACGGGATTTCATCCTTGAAGAGCTTGACTATATCAACACAATGGGGCTAGAAGTACTCTCGGCCAGGCAGTTGCACAGGATGACGCCGGAAGAGACTGCCAGTCGCCTGATTGAAAAACTCAAAGTAGTTTCAGACATTTACATAAGCTTTGATATCGACGTCCTAGACCCAGCCTTTGCTCCCGGAACGGGTTGCCCGGTGCCCGGTGGCTTATCGTCGCGGTACTTGTTGGACATCATTTACGAATTGATCGAGATTCAGAGAAAAGACATTTTTGAGAAGAAACTCAATGTCGTCGGCTTTGATATCATGGAAATCGCGCCTCCGCTAGATGGTGGGCGCATCACCTGCTACGCAGGACTCGGAATACTTAAAGCAATGTTGGCTTATGTGACATTCCAGTTCGGATTGGACAACTTAAGGGGGGACACACAGTGACATTATTTCAAAAGATCGAATTGGTGCAGTATCTAGTTACCATCATAGGGTTTCCGGTCCTTATAATAAGTATCCTCCTGATGTGGAAACAGACCCGAGCTGTTTGTCAGTGCACCATGAGCCAAGCATATCAAAATGTGGTAAACCACCTTATAGATATGGATCGCTTCTTCTTTGAAAACCCTGAATACAAAGCCTATTTTTATGACGGGAAGGATTTGTCGGCTGACGCGGATATCGTTTTACAGACCAGACTCTTAAGCATAGCCGAATTGTATATGGACATTTATGATGCTATGCAAGTTCAGAAAAAGTTCATGCCTGAGTATCCTTGGCATACACTCGAAGAATATTTTGCTTCGATTTTTGCCAACAGCCCGATTATCAGGAGATTCATTGAAAGCAACAACAAATGGTATCCTCCCGAGTTAAACGCTAGAGTGCAGGCAAGTATACGGCTCGCACGCTAGGTGCCTCCGCCGGAACTAACAAACAGCAGGCAACTACCCATCGTTGGTGCATAGTAAAAGATCACCCCCAGGTCATAATCCGGCTAAGTGACATGGCTTTCAGCCTGTTAATCCTCCCCTTCCGGAACGAGTGTGAGAAAGATACTTACCAAGCGTGGGTCGAACTGGGTTCCGGCGCCCTGTTTTAGATTATTCAAGGCCTCTTGATGGGTAAGCGCTGGACGATATGGCCGCTGACACGTCATAGCGTCGTACGCATCTACTATGGAGAGTATACGGCTCAACAGGTGTATGTTCTCCCCAGCCAACCGCTGCGGATACCCTGTTCCATCCCAACGTTCGTGGTGTTGGAGAATGTAAGGCGCTATGCGGGCCAACTCCCCGGAGGAGAGTGCTATGCGGTATCCGGTCTCGGGATGACGCTGAACCACCTTCATCTCCTCCTCAGTCAAAGGCCCCGGCTTACATAAAACGTCATCGGGAACGCCCAGTTTCCCAACGTCGTGCATCTCAACCAAAAGCCGAAGGCTGTCCATCTCTTCCTGGCAAAGCCCGACGGCATTCCCTAGGCTGCAAGCCAGTTCCTTCATGCGCTCCATATTATGAAAATCCTTTCCGGCCAAGGCAGTTTTCAGAGCGCTAATGGTCGCAGCCCGCAGGTCTCTGCCGTTTGCAAGTTTGTTGAGATACATGGCATCGTCTGCTTCCTTATACAACTGACGTAGGGGACGGGAACCGTCTTCCGCTGTTGCCGATCCTACAGAAATACTCAGAGGAAAATCGGAATGCTTGGTATTATCTGTATCTACGGCCATCTTGATGCGTCTCATGACCTTCTCTGCCGTTTTCTTGTCTGCTCCCGGCAGAATAACGGCAAACTCGTCCCCTCCCACCCTGGCTACTATATCCGAAGCACGAACACAGCCCTTAATCACAGAGGCGGCCCGCCGGAGCAGCTCGTCTCCCCGGTCGTGCCCCCATGCATCGTTAACCAGCTTGAGCCCATCTAAGTCGCAGATAATGAGACTTACCGGATAAAAGCGACCCCTCTCCAAACACAACAACTGCTCTTCAAAAAAGTTTCGATTATAAAGGCCTGTCAAAGCATCGCGCGTGCTCAAGCGTTTCAGTTCCTCTTCCATAAGCTTGCGCTCGCCGATATCCCGAATGCACTGAACAGCCCCCAATACGCGCCCATCATCGCCATAAATAGGGGCAGCCAGGGTCCAAAAATACAGCCCTTTGCCCTCACGTGCATGCGGGGCAAAACCTTCCCCGACTACAATGTGTCCTTTTCGGGTGAGTTTTTCGTAACTTTCCGTCCAGCTGTTACCTTTGCCTAAGGCAATATCTACAAGTATCGGCCTCCTCTCACCAAAAAAAGGAACCGCGTAAACATAGTCACCTCGACCTAAAACCTCTTCGGCCTTAACTCCAGTCATGTCTTCCATTGCCCTGTTCCATACCAGTACTTTACCATCGGCACCCACGGTCAGGGTCGCGTCAGGCAGAGAATCGACCAACCTTTGGAGAAACTCCAGTTTACTGTCCAGGGTATTGTCTTCACCACAGTCAGTTTGGTGTGGGGTTGCTGACGACCTCCCGGGAATCTTTTGCTCTTTGTCGCCCGCGGATTCGATATTTCCACTCAGGCCGTTCTTTGTCCCGTCCCTCAACCTCACCGCCCCCGTCACCTCAGTGATGGAACTGCTTTATACGTCACTTCCGCTTCGACAGCTGTTAATCTTCCCGAGTCCAGCATGACTTTACAGTCCTGAAGTCTATTTCTTGCATTTCTATGCTTATGCGCCAAATCCTGCCTCATTCTGTGAAATTTTTACTGAGATCGGCGCCCTGCAGCTCACGTAGCATTCAGCAGAGTAGGTCGTGGCCATCATTTGGAGACGATCTCCTCAATCCTTACTTTGATTCGACAGAAATAACTGGCAGAAGGTCGGACAGTCACGAAACCGCAGGGATCAAACATGAGGCGGGTTACCCCGCCCTTAAGCTATTGCCAGCATTTAACGCATTACTTCCATATGAAATCCTTCGCCGGCAATTCAATCCCTTTTTGATGCTTCTACGACAAAAGCTTTACTCATACCTGTGATTTTCTTGTATAAAGGAACGGATAAGCTTCTTCCCTGTTCGAGAATCCTTCACTCGAACCTATGGTATTCTTGCAGTGATTTAGGCGGTTTCGGCGACACCAGGCTCTCTCTGTAAGCAGCAATGCCCTTCGCGCCGGCCAGAGCCGCCGCCATAGTCGTGATATACGTGACCTTGTTCTTAATGGCCGCCTTGCGGATATAAGAGTCATCCTGTTTGCTCCGCTTGGTAGCCGGGGTGTTGATCACCAGCTGAATTTCTTTGTTGGTTATGGCATCGAGAACATTCGGCCTGCCTTCAGCCAGTTTCTTGATATACTCGCACGGTACCCCGTGCTCTTGCAGGTACCTGAAGGTACCCGCAGTAGCCCTGATCCTAAAGCCCAGCTTGACGAATTCCTTCGCGACCTCCAGAGCTGCTGGTTTGTCTTGGTCATTGACGCTGATAAACACGGTTCCTTCGGTAGGCAGCGGGGAAAGTGTTGCTTCTTGGGCTTTAAAGTAAGCGAGCTCAAAAGAATCAGCCAGCCCCAGCACTTCCCCGGTAGACCGCATCTCCGGACCAAGTATGGGGTCTACTTCGGGGAACATGTTGAAGGGAAAAACCGCTTCCTTGACCCCGAAATGGTTCAACCGGTTGCGTTTCAGACTTTCGATGGGGAACTCTTTGCCGGCCGCATGGGTCATCATGATCTCGGTAGCAATCTTGGCCATGGGTATGTTGCACACCTTTGAAACTAAAGGCACGGTGCGGGAAGCCCTCGGGTTGGCTTCAAGCACGTACACCTTGTCCTCGGCTATGGCATACTGGATGTTCATAAGACCGACGACGCCTAGCTCGCGGGCAATCTTTTTCGTGTAATCCTCGATGGTAGCGAGGTGCCGTTCCGGGATAGTGACCGGCGGGATGACGCAGGCCGAATCCCCGGAATGAATACCGGCCAGTTCGATGTGCTCCATAACTGCCGGTACAAAGGCGTCTTTCCCATTGGCAATGGCGTCGGCCTCGGCTTCAACCGCATTGCTCAAAAACTTATCGATCAAAATCGGTCTTTCCGGGGTCACACCCACTGCGGCCGTCACGTACTGGCGCAGCATCTCTTCATCGTATACGATCTCCATACCCCTGCCGCCCAGGACGTAGGAAGGCCGAACCATTAAAGGATAACCTATGCGGGCGGCTACTTCCAAAGCCTCTTCCAGGTTGGCCGCCATCCCCGCTTCCGGCATCGGTATGCCTAAGCTTTCCATCATCCGGCGGAAACGATCACGGTCCTCTGCCAGGTCTATAGTGTCGGGAGTGGTTCCTAAAATCCTAACCCCCGCTGCAGCCAGCTCCTGAGCTATGTTCAGAGGTGTCTGCCCTCCGAACTGTACAATGATGCCGATGGGTTTTTCTTTTTCGTAAATACTCAGAACATCCTCCACAGTCACCGGTTCGAAGTACAGCTTGTCGGAGGTGTCGTAGTCGGTGGAAACGGTTTCGGGGTTGCAGTTCACCATCACCGTCTCGTAGCCCAGCTCCTTCAGAGCGAAGACCGAGTGCACGCAGCAGTAGTCGAACTCTATTCCTTGACCGATGCGGTTAGGACCACCGCCCAGGATCATGACCTTGGGCCTGCTGCTGGTAGTAGTGCTGTCCGGCGCGTTGTAAGTCGAAAAGTAGTAAGCTGCATTTTCAACCCCGCTCACCGGTATAGCCTCCCAGGACTGCGACAGCCCCAGTGCCAGGCGGCGCTCTCGGATCTCGGTCTCACCGACTCCGAGCAACATGGCCAGGTACTTATCGGAAAACCCGTCTCTCTTGGCCTTTATGAAGAGCTCGTCCGGCAGGTGACTCCCCTCGTATTTCAGAATCTCCTCTTCTAGCTCTACCAGTTCTTTCATCTGTTGTATGAACCACGGCTTAATATGGGTAAGGCGGTACAGCTCTTCAATGTCAGCGCCTTTGCGCAGGGCTTCGTACATTATGAACTGGCGCTCGCTCGTCGGTTCCGCCAGCATCGCCAGCAAATCTTCCAGCGGCCGCTCGTGGAAATCCTTCGCAAACCCGAGGCCGTAGCGGTTAATCTCGAGCGAACGAATCGCTTTTTGGAGGGCTTCCTTGTAGGTCTTGCCTATGCTCATGACCTCGCCCACGGCTTTCATCTGGGTTCCGAGTTTATCTATCGCTCCGGGGAACTTCTCGAAGGCCCAGCGGGCGAACTTGACTACCACGTAGTCGCCCGAAGGGGTGTACTTCTCAAGCGTTCCGTCTCTCCAATAGGGAATTTCATCGAGAGTCATCCCTGCCGCCAGCAGGCAGGATACGAAAGCGATAGGAAAACCCGTGGCCTTTGAAGCTAGGGCCGAGGAACGGGAGGTGCGGGGGTTGATTTCGATGATAACCACCCGCCCGGTCTTCGGGTCGTGGGCGAACTGGATGTTGGTTCCTCCTATGACCCCTATGGCTTCTACCACCCGGTAAGCGTAGTCCTGCAAACGCTCCTGCAGTTCTGGGCTTATCGTAAGCATGGGGGCCACACAGAACGAATCTCCGGTGTGCACCCCCATCGCATCCACATTCTCAATGAAACAAACGGTTATCTTTTGGTTCTTCGCATCCCTTACAACCTCTAACTCTAGTTCTTCCCAACCCAACACGGATTCTTCTACCAGGACCTGTCCCACTAAGCTTGCGGCAAGCCCCCGGCTTACGACGGTCCGCAATTCCTCTAAGTTGTATACCAGGCCGCCGCCGGTTCCTCCCAGAGTATAAGCCGGGCGTATCACCACCGGGTAACCTAGCTCTCTGGCGATTTCTTCTGCTTCTTCCACGCTGTAAGCTGCCTGGCTGCGCGGCATCTCTATGCCCAAACGCTCCATGGTCTCTTTAAAAACAGTACGGTCCTCGCCTTTTTCTATAGCGTCTACCTGAACCCCGATAACCTTAACCCCGTATTTGTCCAGAACACCTTGCTTGTGAAGTTCGGAAACTAGGTTCAACCCTGACTGACCCCCGAGGTTGGGAAGCACGGCATCCGGCCTTTCTTTGGCTATGATGGCAGCGAGGGATTTTACGGTAAGGGGCTCGATGTAGGTGGTGTCTGCTATGCCGGGATCGGTCATTATAGT
Source organism: Syntrophothermus sp. (assembly GCF_013314835.1). NCBI lineage: Bacteria > Bacillati > Bacillota > Clostridia > Eubacteriales > Syntrophomonadaceae > Syntrophothermus > Syntrophothermus sp. The sequence goes on along the minus strand of NZ_JABUEX010000008.1, from coordinate 25,678 downwards.
CGCGGGGTTAGAGTTGACCAAAACTATCTCGTACCCCAGCTTCTTAAGCGCCTTGCAGGCCTGAGTTCCTGAGTAATCGAACTCGCAGGCCTGTCCGATAACGATCGGGCCTGACCCGATAATAAGGATCTTGTTGATGTCTGTCCTCTTGGGCACGCGATCATCCTCCATTGAGCCGGTGTTATCCGGCTTTTATTTGTGAGTACGGCAGTTGGCTGTCGACCGCCTTTACGATTATACGGTTAATTCATTTGATCGTAAAGTATTTTGGGAGTATACTTGGCAAGTATTCTAAATACAGAAAACAGGCCGCGACTTCGCGTTCTATAAAGCAGCCTACCTTTTTCGTTACCCAAGATTCAATTAGGCTGGACTTCACGTGGTAGAGTCTCTATATACTCTATTTCTTTCAGCTCCCTCTGGTTCTTGGTCACGCCGAGTTCCTGCAACCGGCGGGCTGCCGGCAGCAGCCGGGTCTGCCACGAGCCTACAGCCTGGTTGAACGACTCCACAGCACCCACCAACCCCCTTCTCACGCCTGAAAGATGCTCCGCAAAAACGCACACCCGCTCGAATAACTGCCGCCCAGCTTCGATAACCTGTTCGGCATTCTCGCTAGCCTGCTTCTGCTGCCAACCATAGGCCACCGCTTTCAGCAAAGCAACCAACGTCACAGGGGTAGCCAGTAATACCCTGCGGTTAAAAGCGTCTTCGATCAGACCAGGGTCGTGTTCCACCGCAGCCCCGAAATACGGTTCGCCCGGCAGAAACATGACCACGAAATCGAGGCTCGATTTGAACCGGCTCTGATAGTCCTTCGATCCCAACATCTGCATGTGGTTTCTCACTGCCCGCGCGTGCCGCTGCAAAGCCTTACTTTTAGCTTCTTCTTCCTCTGCTTCAACCGCGTCGAGATAAGCTTCCAGCGGTGTCTTGGCGTCGATAACGATCAAGCGCCCGTTAGGAAGGTGGACGACCATGTCGGGACGCACGCGGCCATCCTCACTGTCCACCGTGAACTGGCCCGTGAAGTCGCAGTATGGTGACATCCCCACCATCTCTACCACCCGCTGTAAAGTTATCTCTCCCCAGCGGCCCCTGGTTCGGGGCGTTCTCAAGGCGGAGACCAGCTTCCTGGCCTCGCTCTGCAACAATTGTTGAGCCTGGCTCAGCTCTTCCAGGTGCCTGGTCAGGCTGCCGTAGGCTTCCCGCCGGGCTTTTTCCATCTCCTTTATTTCCCGTTCGTACTGCTCTAGAGCCTGTCTCAGGGACACGACCAGCGATTCTACCGCCTGCCGCCCCTGTCCCAAATCGCCCTGAGCCCTGGTTACCACGGCTTCCACGCTCTGGCGGGCAAGGTCTAGGAATACCTGATTATTTTGCCGCAAGGCCTCCCCCGCCAGGCTCCGAAAAGAATCGGCCAGTTTCTGAGTAGCGTCGTCGAGAAACTTTCGCTCTTCTTCGATTTTTTTCTGACTTTCTGCCAAGAGCGTTTCGGCTCGTGTACGGGCAGTTCTCTCGACATCCAACTGTTCCCTAACGGTTTTCAACTCTGCTTCGGTCTGCGAGAGCCGCAGTTTATCCTCCGCCCTCAAGCTGTCGGCGGCCCGCAGTCGTACACTAGCAAAAGCCCACGCCATGAGCCCTCCCAAAACAAACCCCACTGCTACCCACCAAAAGTCCACGCCCGGCTCACACTCCCCTCTGTATCTGACAGCATCGCACAAAAACCCGATCACTGCCCTTAACTGACCTATACCTGCCCCCCCCGACCCTCACGGTACCATGTGAATAAAGAACAACGATTACCCTGCTAAGACCTCTACCAGGACCTGGTTCATATTCTTACCCCTTCTGCCTGTTCTCCACTGTTTAATGGCGTACAAACCCTCATTGTACAGCCCCGAACGGAGTTTCCTAATCGACCAGACAACTTAATACCACATTTCATCTTACCTCTACCATCCAGTTTTGTCAGTCCCCGCTTGCCGTTCGCTCCGAACAATTCATGGAATTCTGTCATGAATCAGCCCATAATGAGCACCCCTGGGCTTATACACAGTTGCATTCCCAAAAATAGGCCTCACTCTTTCGATACTATAGCAGGATAAGTCCCGAAATCTGGCGAATTATTTTGTACAAAAGCTAACCTCCAGTAGACTAGACCGGCCACGGGCCACTCAGTAGAGGCTCGCAGGATGCAAGAAACGCCAGGGAGTAACCCGGCCAGCCTGCGATGTCACGGCTCCCCTGGATGTAGGAAAACTGGTTTAACACCTATAAACATCCCCGGTTACGAAGGGAGGGTATGCTTCAAAGGAAAGGAGGATGATGTGTAGTGAATGTCTGTCCTAATTGTAACACCACCATATTGGAGAACGATTCCCTCTTCTGCGCCGGGTGTGGCAGCCCTCTCACCCCGCCGTCAGTGCCTCCCAGACGGAAAAAGCTTTGGATTATTGCGGGCGTCGCTGTTTGCCTGGTCCTGCTGGGAATACTGGCTTGGCGCCTCTGGTACGGTGGGCCGGTGCGCGCGGCCAAATTGGTACCGGAAGACACCGACATATTCGTGGTAGTAAAACCCGACCCCCAACAGGTCAAGAATTTCAATCACATCAAGGACATTTACCTGTCAATTCCAGAAGTCCGGGAGGCTGTTGAGGAATGGGAAAAAGACTTCCGCCAGGAAGCTGACCTTGATTTCGAGGCTGATGTCAAACCGTGGCTCGGACGGGAGGCCGCTTTGGCCGTTCCGGATCTTACTGTTGACGAGGATCCGGCCGTTTTGCTTGCCTTAGAAACCAAAGATGAAGCAAAAACCTCCGCCTGTATGCGAAAAATGCTTGCCCGGATGGAAGAAGACGGCTACGAATTTACTACTCGGGTTTACCAGGGCACCGGGGTTACTGTTGAGGAAAACGCCTCTAATCCCTTCGCGTATGCAATCACCGGCGACTTTTTGCTTGTTTCAAATGATGAAGACCTGCTATGTGAGACTATAGATCGGGCCAAGAATAACAACAAGCAAAACCTAGCCAATAACGAGCACTATCAGGAAGTCATGAAAAGGCTGCCACGAGGTCGTGCTTTGGCCTGTTACCTGGATTATCAGAACTTAGTACAAATGGCCAGAGATGAGGGGAGCATGGGCCCCGTTGAGTGGTGGCTTGACCGGATGGAAGCCTACGAAAGTATCGGCTATGCATTGTCCTTTGTTCGAGAAGGAATCCGTATGGACTATGTCAGTACCCTCAATCCGGAAAAATCATCGTCGCTCCCGACCGCAGGTGCGGATAAACTCGAAGAAACGTTGGTCCTGACCCCGGAAGATTCAGTAGCCTATATCGGGACAACCGTTATACCTAGCTATCTGAGGAACCTGCTGGCTGATGTCCATACAGAGCCCGGCCTCAGCGATGTCTCCGAGGGATTGAATGAGATGGAGTCCGAGACAGGTATCGATATAGAACAGGACATACTAGGCTGGATGAAGGGAGAAATGGCTCTGGCTATTATTCCCGATAATACCGGTCTTTTCGGAGAAACAGACATACCGGTGGGCTTTGTGTTTATGGTAGAGGTTAATGACTCAGACTTCGCAGCGAGAAAAGTAGATAAGATAGCGAATGTCTTTATGCAGGAGGAACCTATAACGCTTGATCACCAAACCATATCTGGATCCGAAGTCCGCTGGCTCCGGGATGCAAGCTCCACCGACGCTACCTTGGGATATTGCTTCGATAACAACTACCTAATTATGGGGTCTTCAGAGTACCTGTTTAGGCAGACTCTAAGCAAAGGGAATCCTCTAGCCAAGAGTCCCACATTTAAGTCAGCTATGAAAGAGGTTCCGTCCCCAGAAACCAGCTGTATGTACTTCGATGTCAAGAAAGGGACAGAGCTGCTAAGGAAGAGCTTAGATTCATACGACCGACAGGAATTCGACCAAGAAGTTTATCCTTATGTTAAACCAATCAAGTCGGTTGCTTTCTCAGCCCAAGTTGATAAGGACAATGCTGAGTCCGGAACCTTGATGGTCTCCGTTAGTGAGTAGTTGCCGCTTTCGGATGGTTGAACCTAGAAACTATAAAGCCGGGGCTTCATAAACCTCAGAAGTCCCCGGCTTTTTTGTGCCCGCACCATCTTCGTCCTGCCGGTTGCATTTAACGAACCGAAGGCCCCACCCTGTTTGAGTTCGCAACATCACATGTGAAGATTCCTGATACCGTGCTTGGAGTCGACCTTCACAGCAAAAGCGCACAACATATAGACCGTTGTGATGGATATAATGAGTATTGAAATGATTTGTGATGGGGACAAAACGCTGGTAATCAGGACTCCACGGTTATCCCCCCTCCCGAATTCAAGGAGGAACCTCGTTACCGGATACGCATAAAGGTAAAAGACTAGGCGGCGTTCCTTAATAACGTACTGAGTTACGAAAAACCCAATAAACAGCAAGATCGCTTCGATCTCTCGCGCTGGGAACCTCTCAATAAAAATGGTATTAAATACGTTCCAGTTTACGATTTTCCCGTAGCAGCATCCTCCTAAGGAACAGCCGATTCGTCCAAAACCATGGAACAAGAGCATGGATGGAACAACAGCGTTAAGATACATCCCAACATCATACCTGAACGCCTTGAGGAGGAAGGTCGCCGTCCCCAAAAATCCGATCAAACCAAAGTAAAAACTCAACCCTGCGCTTTTTATTCTCAGCAGCAAAGGCAAATCTAACGCGCCCGGCATTATGAACCAGTTACCCACATTAGATAGCCCCATTCCGGTAACAAATGCTATTGCCAGCAACAATAAAAGTCGATCTTCTTCAGGCTTACGAAGATTATAATCTTTCAAGTTGTGCATCAACACCAGTAAAGCCGAAATCAGTCCGATACCTGCCATGACATTGTAGATCGGGAAGCTACCCATATCGATTAAAGGATGTCTAACCATGTTTTTTCCCTTTCTATCGTTGTCCTTTCTGTAATCACAAGCTCACTATACACCCTTCTTGAATGTAAAGTTGGGGTCAAGGTGCTCAAGGATGAAACAGCCGAAACAATATATGTTTATGAGACTGCTGTCTCTACCGATATTAATTTTCCGGTATTTCCTCCATCGGTTGAACAAAAGCGATTATACCGGCGATTAAGAACAGTATCAAGGCAGCCCAGCCAAACAGGCTGGTAAATGCGGTCATGATTACAGTGATAAGCGATATGGCAGCGCAGATAAACATCGATATCCCGCAAAAAGTAGGCTTGGACTTGCCGTAGAAAGCCGCAATAAATCCCAAGATAACCGGAATAAACCCCAAGGCAGCCCCCATACCAAGGCCTCCAGCCGAATCTGTCATTCCCGCCCCCACGACGGCCCCGCAGGTGCTGGCACAAAGGATGTTGGGCAATGAAACAAACGCCCCTACAATTCCTAATATCATAGGAGCATTTGACGTACCTCTTTTCGCCACTTCACTACCTCCTTAGATGCAATAATCTCGAGCACCTTGACCCATCAAGTAACCCATGTTACCTTCTCTGACTCAGCGACTAATGTAACTGTAAGTCGCTTTACTCTCTAAGCGGCATGCCTTTCGCATCCTTGTCTATAACGCCGGTCAGTATCATGATGCCTTCAATAAATCCCCAGATACCGCCAATTCCAAAAGTAATCAGAGTAACGATAATCTGGGCTATCCCGATACCGACATAGCCGAGATAGAAACGGTGTATGCCAAGACCTCCCAAGAATATACCGAGAAGGCCAGCCGCCAATTTTGACTTATCCCCCGCTTTTGCTGCAACAGTGAGTTTAACCCCGCATTTTAAGCAAACTTCTGCAGCTGGATTTGTTTCGGCTCCACAGTTCTGGCAGTAATTCTTCCCATTCCTGGGGGAACACCCACATGTAACACAGACCACGGCCTGTTCGGCAACTTCGCTTCCACAATTCCTGCAAAACATCCGCATACCCCCTGTTGCTTTTTCTCTCGCTATTCCATGTCTATGATCCTCCAGCCATCGTTAAACTGCTGTAAGTAAATCGCACCGTTTCCGCCATCCACTACCTTTCCACTCTCATCCTTGACCTCTAAATTTACCACCACAGTTGCCTTATCACCACTTATCTCTTCTGAAACTATGTCCTTTACCTCAAACCTAACGTCACTCTTATCCCCGCTCTCGTATTGGGCAAATTCAAACAAGGCAGGGAATAGGTCGGCAACGTCTTTGAGACTAATGCCGATAAAGGACTGCAGAATGTTGCTGGTGGCGTTGTACATCTTCTCGTACTTGGGATCAAGGCAGGTTATCGCGGTATTGAAATCTTTTTCGTTCAAGGCATTGAAGAACTTGTATACCACATCATGGGGCTTAGTTACGAAGAACATGTTATATAGAATGATACCAGCGGTAACAATAGCCGCTGTAAGAGCGACCGCCGTAAACTTTGCTCTTACAGCACCTCCTGCTGCCTGGGCGACCACCATGCCGGCAGCCCCGGCCGCCTGGTTGACACCCGAAGCAAGAAACCGGGCATCATTGATGGTTGGCTGACTTAACATTGAAGCGCCGTTACCTGGACCAGAATTGAACGCAGCCCTGGTACCGCAACCCGAACAAAACCTGGCTCCCGCAGGCAGTTCTGTACCACAATAAGGGCAAAACACGCCTACACTTCCCCCCCTTCTTGACTTTAGTTAACCTCGATGGCTGGACCTGCCTTCGCACTAGCTGCCAAAATCGCTGCTCCTTTTCCAGCCTTTAAGTGAAGCCCGTAACCCGTTTCAGCGACCTTCCGTCGCGTCAAGCTTCCACGTCATGCAGACATTCCACCACACTTGTTAAACGTTTTTGCCCCCTTTCTATGAAACTTGAGTCACTCAGAACACCCTGTCGCTGGTAGGTACCCAGGAACCGTCGACGTATTTCACATAGCCATTCCGGGATGCATTCTCTTTGTAGATATCTCCTGTGGTGCTATTCACGGAATAGCGTTCGTAGGTATTTGTGTGAGTTACCATGTCCCAATAGGCCCAGAAGTCAAAAAACAGGGTTCCTTCAGAGTTAACATGCCTATCAAAATCGGCCAGCCTGAAATTATCATACTGAGCGAGATACTGTTTAACTTCGGGAAGCGCCAGTACCATTTCCCTGGCCCTTTCCTGGGTTAGGGGGCTGATAACCGTGCTCCCCGCGGTTGCCGGAGCCAGGGCAGGACTGGGCTGGGACTCTGGTTGCTCGTTTTCTGAATTGCCCGCTGCCTCGTCGTTTCCTTTTGGAGATACTGATACCAGTTCAAGCGTATCCTCTTCTTGGCTGCCATTGTTATAGACGCAGATAGAAGTGGCTTTCACCATACCTAAACCCCGTACACACCACATATCTGTGCTTTCCTTAATCAGTGCCATTGGGTCTTCTGCATTCTGTGTTTCCACATACCTGATATGGGCAGCATCCATGGTTTTTCCCATTACCTCTATTCTTTCGACCCCAAGGTATTTACTGGTTCTCGTATAGTTTTCAATGCTGGTTTGGTACGATTCTTCCTTCATGTGATAATTGCTGGTCCACTCTGTATTGGGATTTACAAACGCTATTACCATACATCTTTCGTTGCCCAGCGGCACATGGTTCCAGCTTTCACTGGCATACTGACCTGCTTCACTACCCATCCAGACAATGCCTGCGGGAGTCAACTTGTAATAGTCAGTGTGAAAGAAGGGGTATTTGACCCCAACTTCGACCATGTATCTGCTGTACAAGCCGTTGGCATCCCTTTTCCAGGTGCTTACAAGCGTTGTCCCCTTCCGCCCGCCATACCGGTCCTGGTAGGTATACTCACAGTCCATGCGGGGAATGAAGTAGTCGAAGGTAAGCCTATTGTTTTCCGGTTTTACAGGGACCGGAAGTGAATTCACATACATATCCTGTTGCGTAATATAGACCGGTTGCCAGGTGTAAATCAGCAGTCTAGTAACGTACCGGTTAACCAGCTGCTCCTGTTCCTTGCTGGCGGCACCCAGCATTATCTTGACAGCTTCCAGGTTCTGTTCATTGGCTGCCAGGCTCCTGCCAGCCCAGGCCAAGGCCTTGTCTTTATCACCGGCCAGCAAATAGTACCCGGCTATATCCGCCATAATCCATTCATTGACCGGCTTTTCAGCTATTTTCTGCACCAGTTTCCCGGCTTTTTGCTCATCTCCACTCTTGAACATGCAAGCCGCAGCCAGTACCGCCGCTTTCTGGTTGGCCTCGTCCTGCTTCAGTTCTTCTTCATACAGGCTCAAAGCCTCCTGGTACTGCCCGCTCTCGTACAGGGCATAGAACCTCATCATGTTCCCAATCCCCTGATCTTCAGTACTTCCCGCTTTATCAATCAGTTCTGACCAGTCTTCACTGTACATGTCTTTGAGGATGCGATAAGCTTCGGCCTGGTTGACGTCAAGGGCAAGCGACTGAACTATGCTCTCTACGGCCTTGTCCTTCTCTCCATTCCTGGCATAATAGCTGGCCAGGGCGTTATGGGCCCGGTAATCCTGTTGATTGGCCAGGATTCCCTGTTCCAGAACTGCCAAGGCCTGCTCCCCTCCTCCATTCCGCTCATAGATCATGGCCAGACCCTGGTATGCTTCTACAGCAGTCTTGTCTTCATCGATAATTTGCTTGTATGCTTTCTCGGCTTGGACCGGGTCGCCTTTATCCATGTACATCCCGGCCAGGCTCAGCTTGAGCTTCAAAACGTCTTCCTCTTTTACAGCCTCAATACCCTGGTCATATGTCTCCTGGGCTTTGTCAAATTTGCCCTGCAGGGTGTAGACTTTACCCAAGCCCTGATACGCCTTTACCTCGCGCTTGTCGATCTTGATGACTTCCTGGTAGGCGAGAATGGCCTCTTCGAACTTGTTTTCGCTTACATACTTAACCGCGAGCTCAAGCTGCTTGTTCACCTTGGCCTGAGTGCTGCCAAAACACCCGCTTATTAAGCTGGTAAATAACACCGCTACCGCCAGCAACGCCACCCGTCCACCCTGGCATTTACCCTGCCGTTTCACAACCCCTTCTCCTTTCCCAATTATGCCCCTCAGCGGGGAACAACCAAGTAGTAAGCAATCGCGACTATGGCAACAAGAATAATCAAAAGAGCCGCTGTCCCTATCCCTTTCCTGATCAATCCTCCTTCTACCCCAACCGGATCCTGTATTTTGACGGCAACCGCCGTTATATTGTCGGGCCCGCCTCTCTTGTTGGCCAGGTGGACCAGCATTTCGGCGGCCCTTTGCAGGTCTTGGTTTAAGGCCACCGCCTCCTTTATTTCTTTGTCGCTTACCACGTTATACAACCCATCGGTACAGAGCACTAAAAAATCCCCAGGTTCAAGGGGATAAGAAAGAACGTACACTTCCGGGGGTCTTGCCCCTCCCCCTACAGACTGGGTGAGCATGTGACGATGGGGATGGCTCTCCGCCTCTTTGATACCGATCTTCCCCTGGCGTACGAGATCAGCTACAACGGTCTGATCCCGGGTAAGGCAGATAATTTGCTCGCGCCGGATAACATAAGCCCGGCTATCTCCGACGTGAGCAACGTAGGCAGTATCGCCCACTACCGAGACCGCGGTAACAGTGGTGCCCATGCCGCTTTGCCCGGGAACACTGTGAGATTGCTGGCGTATAGTTTTGTCGGCTGATAGTATTGCCTGTTTAAGGCTTTCTAAGGGAGCTTCGTCCTGTCTGGAAAAATAACGCTCTTTAACGGTTTGAACTGCCAGACAGCTGGCTACTTCGCCAGCAGCCGCTCCACCCATACCATCCGCGACCACATAAAGCCTTCCCTTAGTTTTCAGGGTCGTCATATCCTGCGGTTCGTGTATCAACCAGCTGTCTTCGTTGTTCTTTCTTCTCCGTCCCGTGTCACATGCTACCCCCACCGGGGGCTTCTTCGCTCGCCTTTTCAATCTCTTTGCTCCTTTGTAAGGCTATATCCAGCCCTTTTCCCTCAACTCGGCTATCCTGGCCCGGGCGACCGATACCTCGTAGCTATCCTTATTGAGGTCCACGGTTTTCTGCAGATACTTGTAAGCAGTCTCGTACTGCTTGTGTTTCAATTTAAACAAGCCGTATACGAAGTTTGTATGTGAATCTCCCTCGTCCAACCGCAACGCTTCTTGAAATGCTTGCTCGGCTGCGGCGTAATTTCCGAGCTTGTCGTGTATCATTGCTATGTTGAGGTATGTATTGCCATCAACAATTCCGATGTCGACGAGTTTGTTAAAGGCAAGCAAAGCCTGCTGGAATAACGGAACCGAAGTCTCCTCCCCGGAAGACTGGTATAACTGGCCTAATTCGAAACAATATTTCCCATAGTCACTGATAGCTTGAATGTGGTAGGGGTCTATTTCCTGGGCAGCTTTAACCGTAGCGACAGCCCTTTTCAAATATTCAACCTTTTCGGCCTGGGACGCCGCTTGGGCACTCATAGCCTCGTATAATCTAGCCGTGCCGAGCTTGTACTCGATATTGGTCGAATCACCCTTCTGCGCTCGCTCAAAGTAGGCCAAGGCTCGGGAATAATTCTTTTGGGCCATTTCCACCTCTCCCAGAACATAGCTGGTCACGTGGGTTGTGGACCCCTTGCTGGCTTCCAAGGTATTCAATACCTCTCTCGCCTTGCTAAAGTCCCCCATCCGGCAATAACTGACGCCCAGATCGCGTACCGCCGCCTCGTAATCCTCTCCCGGCAACCCCTGGCTATCCTGAATACAGCGGTCAAAATACAACGCCGCTCTACCGTAATCTTTCAAGGCAAAATAAGCGGATCCCAACAAGTACGAAGTAGCAGCGTCGTCCTTGATCACCCCTGTTCTGATTTTTTCTTCCAAGAATTCAATGGCTTTTGAAGCCCGGTTTTCCCGTAAGTACAGCCGGGCCAGGTTATGGTACACATCTGGTTCGTCCTTATACTTTAATGCCTCTAAGAAAGAGTTTTCTGCCCGGGTATACTCGCCTCGCTCCGCCAGGCTTATGCCTGCATCTATTTTCTGCTGGTATAACCTGATGCTGGTCAACTCTCTTTCTTCAATGCCTTTCCCTATGGCCGCGATACCGAGGACCATCATTGCCGCGATTCCGATTGCCGCTAGCACTCGCCTTAGCTTTCCGATTTTGTATTCACGGCTAAACCTATCAATAAACCTGAGGTCGTGATACAAAGCGGAAGCGGTCTGGTACCTCCGCTCTGGTGCCTGTTCCAAACACTTGTGGATGATGTAATCGATACCCTCGGAAAAGTACTTGTTGACTTCCCTCAACTTTACTGGATTAGCAGGGTCATACCTGCGCCCGGTCAGCACATGGTAAAATGTTGCCCCAAAACCGTAAATATCGGTCCTCTCGTCATAAATACCCCGGTACTGTTCGGGAGCCGCGTATCCCTTGGAACCGAAGCCGCCTTGGCTGGAACCCCCTCTGCTCTCCCGCGAAATACCGAAATCAACCAGCTTCAGGTCTTCATTCTTGTCGATGATAATGTTGCCAGGTTTCAGATCGCTGTATATGATAGGCGCGGGCTTTAAGTTATGGAGGTAAACGAGTATCCCGGCCAACTGCCTGGCCCACTTAACGGCCGTCTCCTCGTTTACCGCTTTTCTGATTTCCAGCAGTTTTTGCAGGTTTTGTCCCTCAAAATAGTCTTCGATAATGTAGATTCTGGTGTCGGATTTTATAACATCGACGATACGAGGCAGGTTTGGATGATTCAAGCGCTTCAATATCTCCGGTTCAACCAGCAACCCCGAAGGGCTACCAGGCCTGTGTTCGATTTCCTTGATGGCCCACTTATTGCCTACGTTAACGTTCTCAGCAAGGTAGACCCGCCCCATGCCCCCTTTGCCCAATAGCTGTAATATTCGGTATTTTCCAAAGGCAATCTCACCTGTCTTCAGCATGAGATCCAACCTCACTTTGCAGGTTTTGAGGCTTCGCCATCCGGTCAGTTTTTACATGATTCGGGGTTGGCACCGCAGGAGCAAGGACTTGAGTCTCGATGAATTGCTCCAATAACAATGTCGTGTCAGCACCTGCTTGATGATCATGAAGCGTTTTCGTAGCAGGGTAAGGTTCTTGGGAAGGAATAATGGGGTAAGCCGGAAGGGTTACCTCTTCACTGGCGCCTGCTGCCAGCCTCTTTATCGTCCGGAGGTCTTGGGCCACGGCATCGACCTCATTTAATTCCCGTTCACGCCTGTGTTTCACATATAGGACGATTGCAGCGACTAAGCCCGTTACTATTAGCACAAGGCCGCCGAGAATATACAGGTATGAAATGAGGTAGGTCCGTATATTTTCGCCTAAAGACATATGTATGGTTGCAATGCTAGAAACGTCCGCTCCCACGTCTATTCTCCCCTGATAGCTAAATGCTCTTTGCCAATACACCCCTGCTCAACACAGGCAGTTCCACACGCTGTATGCTGTATTCGATACCCGTATTCGTAATCCTTTCATCCTATACATCTTTTTTCTAAGGAAGATATTAACATTTCTTCGGCAACAATCTTACGTCCGGCGCCCCGGGCAGCAGGGAGTAAGCATCTCTGAAACATCCTCAGCGTTCAGGTTCCCACCCGCCAAACGCAGAAGAACCCATAAGTTTGACCGGAACCCCTGTACATTTCGGATTCCAATCGAAAACACAGGCACTTGCCCAATCGTTTGTGCAACAGGAGCCTGCTCCCCGCTCACCCGGACACCGCTACTTACGCCTTTACCCTATTTCTTTTAGAATACAGATTATATTGTTGTCCGGTTCGTAGGGGCCCATTAGAAGAAGTTTGCTCTGGTAAGAAAAGACGGACGTAAACCTGCATATCACTTTCCCGTCCGACTGCTTCAGTACCAGCACATCGCCCTCCATCCCCCACTTCACGTCCTGCAGTTCTCCTTTCACGACCTCTAGGTTACCTCCAGGCTGGAAACGGATCTGGCAGGGTAAACAATTCCCCTGATACTGCCACACCATTTGTGAAAACGAGTTCTGCTGGTCCGAGGAATCACTTCCCTCCTGGCTGGATATCGTGACCATTTGTCGCCCCGCATCCCAGGACACCTCGTACCCGAGAGCCCGCGCCAAAGGGCCGATGGGCAAAGTAACCCGCCCGTTGAACACTATGGGGGCGGCGTCCAAGGTCTTCTCCTCTCCGTTCACCAGCATCTGAAGCTTGCCCACAGTCAATTTGACGGTAGTTTGTCCCCGAGTTATGGAGACGCTCATTTCCTGCGGGTCCCATTTGATGTCTTCACTAGAAACCCCCATGCCATCGCAGGCGCTTCTTAACGGCATGTAGACCCTGCCCCCTATTACCCGAGCAGGAGCGTCCGTTCTTTTCTCTACCCCGTTCACTTGATAAGTGTCAGAACCTATTATGAAGGTCGTATTGAGGCTATCTCCAGCCCAGACCGCAGGGCTCAGGCACAGGTGGATCAGCATGATGAAAGAGACCACCATCACACGAAGAATGCGTTGCACTTTTCTTTCCTCCTTATCACTCTGAGTTTTGATTGGAATATTTCCCTAGTTCCAACCAGAATAGCTATCCAGCTCCTTTAGCGTCTGTTTAAACTCCTGTAACTCTTTCTCCAACTCGGTGGGGCCTTGATGTGTGCGTTCGTACTCGAAGCGTTTTTTATAATCAAAAGCGTCGTGCGCTTCCTGTCTCATGTCTCCCAATCCAAGGCTTTTGAAAGCATCCGCTGCCAGGCTCTGCCCGGGCATAAAATCCATATACGCATCGCCGAAGTTATAATCGGGATTTGAAAACGCACTAACCAACGTTTGAACCGTACCCACATACCCAATTGCCTTGCTGACCTTGCCTGGATCCTCACTTACCGATTGATAAGCCGAGTTTAAGTTAGAGAGCATGTTCCACCCGGCTTGCATTCCACTTTCCTGACTGATCGTGGATGCCGCTGCAGATACGCCGTTCCTCAAAGCCTGCAGATTTAGGAAACCTTGTGATTTCTTCTGTGACTCATTCGGCACCTGTGTTATCACGCTTGGGGTTAGAACCGTAACCTCGCAGTTTGCATACTTCGAGCCATCAACGGTGCGAACAGTGATGCGGGCGTTGCCGGACGACCCATAGCCAACCCCTTTGGCTGTAACAACTCCGTACTTATCTACCGATGCCACGCTGGGATTGTTCGAACTCCATTCCACCGCCTGGTTAGAAGCATTAGCAGGAGTTATGACGGGCTCCAGTCTGTAACTCTGTCCAAGATACAGGGTTATGGCACTTTTGCTCAGGTTCACGGCTTGAACCCTAACCGTGGCATTAGCAGCAGGCGTACTGACTGTCAAAGATTGCTCCGGCCATTTCCCTTCTTTGCCTGAAGCAGTTACCGCGGTCACCGCGTAGTAATACGTTGTTGAAGGACTTACTGTGACGTCGGAGTAAGAGGTTGCCTTCACCTTTTCGAATGTTGCCTTTACTCCGTTGTTTGCTTGAGTTCGATGAATGGTATACGATTCTGCCCCGGAAACACTGTTCCAGCTCAGATTAACTACTGTAGGCCCTTTAGCCTCCGCTACCAACCCTGATGGGGCAGGGAGTACCTGGTCTGAGATGTCCTTAACCTCGATGGTTTTTGAATCCGATGCTTCCTTACCGCTTTGGTCCGTCACGAGTACCTTAACACTGTGAGTCCCCGGTGCCGTCCCACTGATATCCCAGTTAAAAGTTAAATCTGTAGCTCCAGGCGGGTATTTCTCATACTGGTCAATAAAGTAGCGAACCTTCTTGACGGTTGAACCAGATGAAACCGTTACTTTAATGGGGACCAGGTCTTGATTCTGTCCCTTGACAATAGGCTCCCCGTTATTCACCTTCACCTGAATCTTCAATGTCTGGGTTTCTGCTGACTTGTCCTTGACTGTAAATGTCTTGATAACGACACCGCTCTTCTGGCTGCCGTATTCTGCCCACACCCTGACCGACCTCTCGTAACCGGGAGCAGCCCCCGCAGAACTTATCGTTTTGGTCAGGGTGTAGACCCCTGCCCCGGTCCCGGTCATTTCACAAGTATAGTTGTTGTCAACCTCTTTACCCGGGGTGTCGAATTGTAGACAGACTCTGCTCACTTGCCCCGATACCCTGGCAGTGAAGGTGTAACTGTTTCCTTGATAGCCGCTCTCGGGGTTGATATTTAAACCTTGCACAACCGGTACACCCGGTACAGTAACGGCTCCCAGTACTGTGACTTCGCAGGTATCTTGCTTCTGTTCGTTAGCTTCGGATCTCGCCACGATTGTAGCAGTACCTGCACTCACGGGTGTTACGACTCCTGAACTGTTTACCGTTGCGACCCGGGAGTCGGTCGATATCCATTTTATTTGCGGGTCAGTTGCATCGGTCGGATACACAGTGGCAACCAGCGTCTCGTTTCCTCCGTTAATAGTCATAGTCAACGAATGTTTGTTCAAAGAAACGGAGGTAACGGCCTTGTAGCTTCCGGCAACTACTAATGTGCAAGTAGCCTTCTTGAAAGGGTCAGCCGCCGAACTTGCAGTAATCGTGGCGGTACCAACACCTGTGATCGTGACTATGCCCAGATCATCGACCGTTGCCACCCGCGGGTCGGAACTGCTCCAGTCTATACGCCTGTCGTTCGCTTCAAGAGGGTAAACGGTGGCAAATAATTGGAAGGGAATGTCGTTTGGTTTCTTCTGTAGACTAGTAGCACTCAGCTTAACCTCGCTGACAGCAACCTTAGGGTCTACATAAACCGAGCAGGTGTCATAAACGTCTGGGTTGGCTAGAGACACCGCATGGATAGAGGTGTGGCCTACAGCTCTTGGAGTAACTAACCCTTTGTCATTCACAGCAGCCACGCTGGGATTCGAAGAATACCAATCAATCTGCTGGTTGGCTACGTTGGACGGGTACAAAGTAGCGTGCAGTTGGAGCGGCGGACCACCGATAACCATGGTAACGCCGCTAACATCCAGCGCCAGCCTGGTAGGTTTTATAGTCGTGACCTTGAAAGTATCGTAAAACCGTTCGCCGAAAGGACTCCTATCCTTTACCATCTGCCACTCACACCCGATGGTCTGCTGCTCATCAAACCTAACCGGGAAAACAAAGGTCTTGCTCTCACCAGGCTTTATCACCTGCCCATCCAGGTACTTTTTATCGAGCGCGTAATAGTTGTTCTTCCCATCTACCTTGCACTGGAGGTAGATTCCGCTACCTGACCAGTCTGCTTGCCCGGTGTTAGTCGCTGTCATCGTCAGACTAGTCGATTCTCCCACTATTATTTCCGAAGGCAACGAGTCACCTGAGAGCTTGGCATCATAGGCCAACCGGTTTGATGAGGTAACCTTAATGCTTCGGGATATGGGGCTTCCGAACCCTGTAGTCCCGTTTACCATCCGGAATTTAACGAGATACTCCCCCGTAGCATCCGGCGTCATTGTAAACTGAAAAGTCTTACTGGCCCCGGGGGGAATTATCTCTCCCGGAGCAAGATCCATTCTGTTACTCAGACCGAAATGAGAATAGTCATCGGTGATCCTAAGCCAAGTCTGGTTGAGGTCTGACCATGCCTGGCCGCCTGTGTTTTGGAACGTAACGCTCACCGGGTAAGAACACCCTGCTTCCATCGTCGATGGTATGGAACAATCGATAACCTGGCAGTCAGAATTTCTGACACCTACGGAAAAGTGGACTGGGTCAGATGGGATGAACTCTCCATTCACATAAGCTTTCAAAATCAGTTTGTATCTATGGTTTTCCTCTACGTCATAATCATAGATTTTACAGTCGCCGTAACAGGCTATTCGTCCTTCACCCTTGGTTAATAGAACCTCACTTCCCCCGGTAACGTCCCACATCGCGTAACAGTACTTGGTGGCTTCAGGAACCGGAGTCCACGTCAACTCGCAAACCACACTGTCCTCGGAGTAGGTGCTGCCGTTAATCGGGCTTGTAATCACCGGCGTTTCGGTTGCCAGGACTTTGCCATCGCCGATAAAAGAACTTGACACAGCCAAAAAAGCAACCAGAAAAATAATCATCTTTCTGTCCATGTTAATCCCTTCTTCCGTCAGAATACCAAGCAGACCAGCTGAGTAAGCCTCTGCAAACAAATGAGAACCGCTGCCCCTTCTCCAAACTCAGCCCTTTTTCTAGCAAAGTTAGCGCCGGTGAGAAGGCCCAGCCGAACACACAGCGTGCATCACCCCCAAAACAAAACCTGCCGATGTACGCGCGTCTGACCACTTATCCGCGCCGAATTGATTCTCGTTGTATTGTAGTTCTTCATTGTCATGGAAATAAATAGCACAACAGTAACAAATCGATCACACGATTGCCTCCCGTACCCTTTCTATTCGGAGCGAAATACCGCGATCCCCTGTGATTAAAGCCCACGCTTGCGCAAATGCCGTACCATCAGGAGGAAAAAAATGAAGCTTGTCGAAGTAAACAGACCAAGGGCTACGTGGGGTGTGACACAACTAATTTTTTCGATAGAAACCTTAGGAGGAGAACAAATTTGAGCTTACTCAGGATAAGAAGATGTTTAGCAATATTCGTTGTTTTGATAGCTCTGCTGATTTCGGGCTGTAATTCCTTGTTTCCCACGCATGCGGGTGCCAGGGTGAGTAAACAGTTAGAACTTGCTGTTAAGTACCTGGCCGAAAATAAATTCGACGAAGCCATATTGGCCTATCAAGAGGTTATCAGAATTGACCGTAAGAATACGGTAGCCTATAGGGGGCTCAGTCTGGCCTACAACCTACAGAAAAAGGCAGGCAACGCCGAAAAAGCTCTCGAAGACGGTTTAAGACAGGATTCTGGGAACGAGGAACTTAAGCTGGCTACGGCCGGGTTTTATGCTGATCAGGGTAAGAAAGATCAGGCCGAGACGCTGTACCAGGAAATACTCTCTCAAAATCGGGATTATCTTCCGGCATACCAGGCTTATTCAAGATGGTTGGTAGCCCAAGGGAGGCAAGATGATGCTATAGCCCTGTTAGAAAAGGCGAAGGCGGACAATCCACTGCAGAATGAAATCAGTTTGTTATTGGCGGACCTGTATGTCCGAAAGGGAGATAACCAAAAAGCACTGGCGATCATAAGCGGTTTAATTACACGGGATCCGGATCAATCATTAGCATATAAAGTATTGGAAGGCATGTACGCGAACCGCTGGCAAGAACTAATGGATCTGGGAGACGAGTATACTACCCAGAACCACCCCAAGGTAGGCGAGTTATTCAAGTTGACCGCATTGTATAACTTGGGCCGCTACCAGGAGATAGTAAACCAATATGAGCCCTTGCCCGAGGAGCTAAAGGATAGCGTTCAAGCCAAGTTGATATTAGCCCAGTCCTATATTAAAGTGGGGCAGCAAAAGCGGTCTGCAGATCTCGTGAAGTCAATAAATGTGGAAAACATTAAGGATGCTGGAATGTTTGCCGCTCTAGCTGACTACTACCTCAAAGTTGGTCAAGATACAATTGCCCGCAAGCTAGCCATGGAAGGGATAAATACAGATGAAACGGCAATAGACAACTACCTAATACTGTATAGAAGTTATGAAGGCGAAGACGAAGCCGAGGCCAAGGTATGGCTTTTCGAATACTTGTTGAAGAGTGTTCACGGCGCCGCGCAGGCAATAGACGAGCTTATTGCATCGGGAATTAACCCCGATGTTTTTCAAGGGATGGCTGTAAAAGGCGAGAAGGATGCAGTAAGGGTTACATCTGGAGTTACGGTACAGTATCTAGAACGCACCAGTTATAATAACGGGCTGTACTTTTCATTTGCCACGCGGGTTGCAAAAGCCCAGCTTACGCCACCATCTATACAAGAGAAAGCTAGACGATTTGTAATTGACGTTGGGCCTCGTCCCTTTGAAACGTCCCCAAGTAAGCTTCAGAAACGAGTTAATGAATCCATCGCCAGGGGTAATCACCTTTGGGAGGTAGGAGATTCCGATATTCACATGGGGATGAAGCAACCTGGTTCGTATTATGTGTTGTTAATCTTCTTGGACGAAAACAATAACGTAGTCGGTTATTACCAAACCCCTGAGCCGATGATCGCAAAATGACAAATCATCGGTTTACTCGTCTGAGCAATAATGGCTCTTGAGCTCGCTAAAAAGTTCAATCAGCACAAAAGAACGAAAGAAGGAACCGCAAATGGCGGCCTTCTATCTACTTTGGTACAAAGAACGGTATCGTGCTTCAGCTCGGTCCAACTTCCGAGATAGGTGTTCAGCTCTTTCCTCACCCCGGCCCGGTTGTGCATGAACGGGGGATAACCTTCGGGTTTTTCCTGTATGAGAGGCTTGAGGCTGTACAACCAGCTCCAGTAAAGGTTCTGGGTCCAAGTGCTTTTATCCAGCCCTTTGATGTACTCTCTCATTTTGGCCATGTTCTCGGGGTAGTTGCGGTACCTGGTTTCCCCCGTTTCTTTCAGAATGGCATAGGCCTCACCGGAACCCATTGCCGCCGGAATATCCAGGACTTTGGGCAGCACCCTCCTTTGTCCGTCCGGGTTCTCCTTCACTTCCCGGTAAACCAGGGGCTGGAATACCGAGGCATCGAGGGTAAACCTCTGTCCCATGAAGCGGAAACCTTTTATCTCCCGTATCCAGGGTCGACTGTTCCTGCCATATACCTAATTATAAGGCGGTCTACAGAGTTCGATATCCCTCAAATTTACTGCACCTTGATGCACTTTCACCTGGCCTATTCACTCCAGCTAAAAGTATACGTGCTCCCGTCATACTTCACATAATAACTGGAATTGCTCTTATCTACCGCTTTCCCGGTTATGTCAGCATCCTCATAATCCGTATCCTCTATCTCGGATTCAATCTTCGATTTTACCGCCTTCAGGAAGGATTTCAGCCTGCTCTGGGAAAGCTCTGTCAGTTTCTCGTATTCATCAGCACCGCTGAAGCTAAAGGTAGCCTTATACACTAGGTCATCTTCATCACCACTCAAAGTGAACGTAATCCTTATGCCGTCGTCACCGAAATAATCATCACCTGCATCTTCGAAATAATCGTCAAGCCTGTCTTCGATATCGTCCAAGGAAACGTCGTTTTTGTCCTTGAGTTCCTCTATCTCGTCCTCAAGATCGCTGATTCTGTTCTTCAGCGTTGTATTCTCATTGGTTAAAGAAGTGTTTTTGCTCTCCAAATCCCTTACCTTACTCTGAAGCTCGGCTATCTGCGCCTGATATTGAGTTAATTGCTGTCTCAGGGCAGTTTCGGTAGAGCTTGCTTTATCTGTAATGACTACTTTTTGGTTGATCCGGTCCCACGTAGTCTCTTTATCGCCAAAATAGTTCATCAGCATGCGTAGAGGTATGTACGTGGTGTTATTGATCACGTACGGCTGGTTCGAATCCGTCAACTGCTTCCCGTTATAGAATATGTTTACTCCTTTGTACGCTTTGATGGTTTGCATCGCTAGGCTCGCGCTGGCTGCCGGTACAGCAAATGTCATAACAATAAAAATCGTACTCACAAGCAAAATCCATTTCTTTAAGCCCTTCATCCTATTTCACACCCCTTCGTTACTAGACTTGTTTTTACTTTCCCGGTCGGAATTCGGGTTTTGACCAAGTATTACACCCAGATAGCACACGCACCTCCCCAAGCTAATTAGCTTAGTCTTACCATATCACCTACTTCCAAACCTGGCAACCTTATCCTTTATCCGCTTGTCATCGTTCTCTGATATTGCCACCTTGTATTAGTCCAGTGAAAATGTTCCCATGGGCGAGGAATATGTAAAGTTGAGTACAAAAGAACTCAATTCAATCGTTTGGTTGTCATCCAAAAGCACATCGAAGGTCTCATCGCCACGCCACTAGTGACGCTGAAATCCTTGGCCTGTCGAGCCGCCAGGCCTAGCTCTTACAAAGCTGCTCGCCGGGCTTTGCCTAATTCTTGCGAAACAAAGAACCCAGCACCGTCCGGCTGGAGGCAAGCCCCAATCCGGCAAAGCTGCGGTGTCGGGATAGAATAGCTTTCAATGCGTCCACCACCGCCTCCAGGTCCTCCCAGGAAACGGTCAGAGGAGGCTCCAGCCTTATGACGTTGGGGTTGTTTAACGTATAGGCGGTGAGAATACGGTGCTCGTTCAAAAGCAGCCCCGCTACCAGTGAGGCGGTGTATTCTTCTCGCAGGTTTGATACCAGCCCGCCAGCCAACTTATCCAGGAAGCCCTCGCCCCCACCGGCAAACTCTATCCCCACCATCAAACCTTTCCCCCGCACCGCCTTGACCAGCGGATGGCCGCTCACCACATCTTGAATGCGCTCCAGAAAGAACTCGCCTTTGTGCCTGGCCTCCTCCGCCAGGTTCTTCCCTACGATGGTCTCGAGCGCCGCCAGCCCCGCGGCCATGGCCCAGGTGTTGCCGCCAAAGGTCGAGGTGTGAAGAAGGCACTTGTCCAGACCGCCGTAGGCCTGCTCCCAGATCTTAGGGGTGCACATGAAGGCACCTACCGGGATAACTCCCCCTCCTAAGGATTTGGCCAAGCACAGGATGTCAGGTGCAACCCCTTCGTGCTGGCAGGCAAAAAGCGCACCGGTGCGACCGAGCCCGGTTTGCACCTCATCCGCGATCAGGAGCACGCCGTAGCGGCTGGTCAACTCGCGCGCCCCAGCCAGATAACCTTCAGGAGGAACAATAATGCCGCCCTCGCCCTGGATGGGCTCCACGATAAAAGCCGCAGCCTCGGTCTCTTTGAGGGTTTTTTCTAGGGCGTCAAGGTCGCCATAGGGGATGGCGCGGCAGCCCGGTAACAGGGGCACAAACGGCTTCTGGTATTTGGGCCGCCCAGTAACGGAAAGGGCACCGAAAGTCTTGCCGTGAAAAGAACCCTCGCAATATATGATCTCGTGGCGCCCGGTAGCCGCCCGTGCCACTTTCAAGGCTCCCTCCACCGCCTCGGCTCCGCTGTTGCAAAAGAAGCAGTGCCGCAGTTCACCAGGAGCTACCTCGGCCAGGTTGTGGGCTAAAGAGGCAGCCAAGGGATTTAAGGAAGCCTGCAACAGATTCGGTCGCTCCCGGACCGCTTCCAAAGCCCGCAGCACCTCCGGCGGGTTGTGCCCGAGATTGAGTGCCCCATAGGCGCCTAGGAAATCAAGGTAGCGGTTGCCGTCGTTGTCCCAGAGATAAGCGCCCTGGGCCCGGACAAAGCGCTTATCAAAATCCAGAAGGCCCAGCAGCGTAGCCAGGCCAGGGTTGACATACTGCTTGTAGAGCCGAACAGCAGAAGCTCGATCCAGATTAAGGGCTTCGTTAAAAGTCAGCATCGAGTACACTCCTCCTCGTCAACCAGGGGGACGTCAGACTGTGTGAAAACGAAATTTTGACGCTTAATCATACATCCAGTTGCATAATATGCACTCGCTTACGGGACTAGCGGTGCCGGGCGTGTACATTTATGCCATCACTAACTAATTTTCACACAGTCTGACGGTTCCTGCGGTTTATTTTCAAAATAAACCGCAGGAACCGTCCCCCTGGCCTTAAACATCAAGAACTGACACTTCTTCGGCCGCTTTTTTACTCTCTTCCCATATCATGTCCACAATCTCTTTTTTCATGGCTATGAACTCGGGAGTCAAAAGGATACTGTGATCGCGCGGACGGGGCAGAGAAACCTTAATCGTTTTCTTTATGGTACCCGGCTGCCGCGTCATAACGTGAATAGTATCCGCCAAGAAAATAGCCTCATCGATGTCGTGGGTGATGAACAACACCGTCTTGTGGTCTTCCTCCCAGACTCTCAGGAGCAGCTCCTGCATGACCACCCGGGTCTGGGCATCTAATGCACCAAACGGCTCGTCCATTAGTAAGATGTCCGGATCGTTGGCCATGGCCCTGGCAATTGCCACCCTCTGCTTCATCCCTCCCGAGAGCGCCTTAGAATAGAGTTTTCTAAATTCAAGCAAACCAGTAACTTGAAGATAATGGTCGACTATTGATTCCACTTGTTTTTCGGGGATCCTGCGCAGCCTGGGCCCAAAGGCCACGTTATCTTCTACCGTAAGCCACGGGAACAAGGTGTAAGCCTGAAAGACCATCCCCCGGTCGGCTCCGGGTCCACTAATGGGACGCCCGTGCAGCGTGATAGTGCCGGAAGTAGGTTTCTCCAGCCCGGCCACCATGCGGAGCAGAGTAGTTTTGCCGCACCCGCTAGGACCGACAATGACCGCAAATTCCTGGGGCTCGATCACGAGGTTGATATTTTCTAAGGCAACAACCTGCCTGCCTCCCGCTAAGAATACCTTGCTTACTCCTTCTACCGACAGCATCTAACTCCCCAACCTTTCCCACCAAGGAAACAGGGCCTTCGACAGGGCCTTAAAGGCAAAGTCAGTTACAACCCCCAGGCCGCCAATAACCAAAAGTCCCACGAATATCCGATCCGTCTGCAAAAAACGCTGCGACCTGAGTATCATGAACCCCAGGCCCGAGTTGGCCGCAACCAGCTCTGCCACCACTAGGTAGGTCCACGCCCAACCCATACATATCCGCAGGTTGTCCATTATTCCCGGAAGTGAAGCAGGTAAGAGCACCTTGGTATAGACTGCCCTTCCTTTGGTCCCCAAAGTGTAGGCCGCATGCAACAACTCCTTGGGCACGGTAGAAACGGTGTCCTGCACCATCAACACCAGTTGAAAGAACGTCCCCACGAAGATTACGGCCACCTTCTCAAAGTCCCCTATCCCGAAATAAAGGATCATCAATGGAATCAACGCGGTTACCGGCAAGTAACGGACAAAATCGATAAACGGTTCAAAAAAAGCCTCCGCCTTCCTGCTGGTAGCCATGATGATCCCTAAAGGAATGGCTAAAACCGCGGCAACCAGAAAACCCGCCAAAACCCGATATAAGCTGACCAGAGTATAGGGAATCAATACCCCTTCCTCCTGCAGCGAGACAAAGGCCTTAGCTACAGCCGCCGGCGATGGAAGATAGATCGGGTTAACCCGTCCGCTGAAAGACAGTGCACACCAGGCCCCTAATATCATAATTACTGACAATATCATGTAAGTGCGGGGTTCCATGCTGGAAGACCTGGAAAACGAGTTCTTGTTCGTTTCCATGTCAGTCGCTCCTCAAAAGTACAGGTATCAAAGACGAACCACGGATAAATCGAGACACTCTACGACATCTTATTACAGCCGTAGAACAACCCCATCCTTGCATTAACGGGTGTTCGGCCCATTTACCGGGCAGCTTCCTTAACAAACCGGGAGACGACTACATCTTTGGGGTCTACCTTGGTCTTAAGAACACCTTTCTCCGTCCAGAATCGGGAAGCCAGCTCAGTGATGTAATAGATGTTGTTAGGTTCGTTCGGGTCAAAGAACTTCTTGTTTTCCTGGGTGCCCATGAACTGCACGCCTTTTGCCATGTCAGCGATCTCCTCTTCCGACAAGGAGAGGGCCTTGGCCATGATCCGGTTACCCTCCTCCGGGTGCTCCTGGTAATAGTCAACGGCTTCGTTCCAGGCTTTTACCAAGCCCAAAACCGCGTCCGGGTGCTGGTCGATAAAGTCCTGCCGCACAGAGATTACGTCCACTATATAGCCGGGGAAATCGCGGCTGGAAATCAACACATGTCCGCCCTGGCGCTGGCTGGCTTTGGTCAGCCACGGCTCCCAGACCACAGCAGCGTCCAGTTTTCCGGCCACGAAAGCCGCTCCCGCATCTCCCGCTGTCATCTCTTGAATCTGTATCTTGCTTTCATCCACTCCGTATTTGTCGAGAACAGCCAAGAAAAAGAAATAGCTGGTCGAAGCCTTGTCCAGCCCTACCGTTTTCCCTTCTAGGTCCTTTACCGTCTTTATATCGGCCGACGCAATGATTCCGTCCCCTCCAAAAGACTGGTCCATCCCGCAGACGAACTTCGCGTTCACCCCGTTGGCGTAATGGATAACATCACGATCCACAACATTTCCTAATGCTTGAATCTGGTTAGCTGCGAGTGCCGCCGCGTATTGGGATTCGTCTTCGATGATTACCATTTCCGGATCAATATTGTACTTCTGGAAGAATCCCTTTTCCTTGGCTATGTACAGAGGACCGTAACCCACCCAGGTACAGTGACCTATCTTAAACTTCACAGGCTCGTCCTTTTTCTCCGTCACCGGTTTGGAACTGCATCCCCCAATGAACAGAGCTAGCACAAAAACCAGCAAACTCGTCAGCAACAACTTTCTTTTCCTGAAAAAAACCATCGATCCAACCTCCATTCCTTGTCTTTGACTTCAACACGGGCCGATAGGGTCGCTCCCTTCATCTATAATAAAGCATTAACACGGCAGAGTGGTAGGTTAACTTTAGGTTCGGGCGCAAAAAATCCCGGGAGAACGGATATCCCGGGATCCTTTTTCCAGAATGCGAGCAATAACCTCTCAAACTTTGTTCCAGGCCAGCTGTACCAAGATTCCGGGCCTGTCAAAAAGGTCGTATGCGGGCACAAGCTAATACTCCTTCAAAATGTCATGATGTCCTATAGCGTGCAGGGTGAGAACGTCCTTTTCCGCCTGGTAAACGATGCGGATGTCCTTGTTAACATAGGCTTCCCAGAACGGAGTCCCTCTTATCTTGTGAACCCGCAGTGATGGGTGTT
>NZ_JABUEX010000081.1:0-7832 GCF_013314835.1 Syntrophothermus sp. | reverse complement strand
GACCCGCTTCAGATAAACCTGAATTCCCTGCTCCCTAACCGCCCCTCCATGGCCAAGAGCAGGAAGCAAAGACATCAGCAGAACAAAAACCATCAAAAAGGAGATGCCCTTCAGGGAAAAACTTTTCTTCATCAAAATCCCCCTCCAAACCTTCTTGATCTTTGGATTAAATTCTCACAGCTAGCCTTGATACTCGCTTTTGTAGCAACCCAAGAGGGTCCTCTTTAGCGTGAAGATCGCAAGCAAAAGGCAGAAGGCCGACAACACAAAAGGGTAGTGGGGGTTCAGCTTAAACAACCTGCCTCCCACAACTAAACTCAACGCCCCTTCAGCAGCCACCAACGTGGAAAGCACACCAAACAAGGTGGCCCTGTGCTGCTGGTCGGTCAAGTCAGCCAAAACCACTTTGTGGAGATAAAGAGCTACGGAGATCCCGCTCAAGACCAGAATGGTGCTCAAGATCGCTACAACCGCCAGCTTGTGAAAGACAATTAAAGTAAGCGAGCCCAAGAGTATCACCGTGAGCACCAAGACTAACACCAGCACCCGGTTGAGCCTGTCCGTGAACGGCCCCAACAGCAATTGGGTGATTAAGTAGACCCCATTGGCAATACCGTAAGCTACTGCCACCGTGCTGTCGCTCACTCCCGCCACATGCACAAGGTAGAGCACATAGTAAGCGGTCAGCATTCCCGCGGCCGGGGTGTAGAGCAGATAGTAAGCCACAAACAGCCGCAGTACAGGGGATGAGCTTCTGGCAGCACAGGCCAGCTGATGGAAGAAATGGCTCAGGCTGAAAGCCGAGTTTTGCTCAGACCGGTTGCTATCCTTGAGCCTCACCCAGAAGAGGATCGCCACTACCAGGGCCAAAACCATGTAAACGAGGAAACCGAGCCTCGTCCCTTGGTAGACTCCCAACTGATGCACAACCGCACCCATAACAAAGGAAGAAACAATGGTGGCTCCAGTTACGGCAAGCCAGTTTAAGGAGTATATCCTCCCCCGCTCTTTATTGGCCGTATGGTCTGCCATCACTGCATCGAGTGCCGGCAGGGCAGCTACCCGAATCCCGAGCAGGCACATCCCAACCAAGACCCAGACCCAGTTTCTTGCGAGGAGAAAGAGACTCAGGATCAGGGGGAAAAAGCAGTGAGTGAGGACAATAAACCGTTTTCTCCCGATCTTGTCGGCAACATATCCCCCTACCAGTCCAAGGGAAAGCAGCACATAATCTACCGCCATTATTCCTCCGATAACCTGGGGAGTGGCCCCCAATGCCTCGAGATATCGGGTAAACAGCGGGTTCACCAGACCCGCGCCTACCGCAACCAGGGTGTTCGCCAGGATCAAAGTTCCCGGTATTCCTCGTAAGGTACTGAATACCTGCTTGTAATCAGCGCAGGTGGTACGTAGAGACGCGACTAGACGATTGATTCACGGCCCCCCTCTTGTCTTTTTAAAACATGGTAGCAGGTAAAATCCTCAGCGTAGAAATCTGCAGTATGCAGGACCGCCAGAGCCCGACAGTAACCTGCGCATACATTTTTGAGAGAACAGATTACACAAGCTCCTTTGAGCAAGTCGGGGTCAAATTCCCGAAATGTTTTCATAATGGGTGTTCTTTCCCAGATTTCTGCAAAGTTACGTCAACTTTCGCCTCATGTCAAAGACGGGAACGCTCCTTGCGCCCTGATGCACATCGGGTCCTCGGCGTAAAAGTCACCGTTGAACAACAGAGCTAGGGCCCTGCAGCCGCTGCATGAAACCTTATATTCGCACGCACCACAAGAACCACTCAATTTCGCAGGGTCGAAACTTCTGAAAGCTTTTAGGACAGGCGAGTGGTGCCAGATATCGCTAAGCCTTTGGTGTCTTACATTGCCTGCATAAAACGGGAGCAAATTACAAGGAGTTACAGTGCCATCAGGCATAATCTGAAGCCAGTCGCCGCGAATAGCACCGCAGGAAACAGATCTCTTAATTTTTTTCCCATGTTCGGCTTCACTGCGCCCCTCGGCAAAACCATACGGACCTCCCTCTACTGCTAGAACACCTCTAAACTTTTCGCGAACGGCATAAAATATGTCGGCAAACTTTCTCTTGGCCTCTTTGTCCAAGGCGAGCTCCCTTATGTATCCTAAACCCCGTCCATAAGGAGTAAATTCAACTAGGCAAAATCTCTCTACCCCCAACTCGACAAGCAACTCACTTAACTTTTCAATGTCGGCTAAGGATCTTTTGGTTACAGTCATCCTGACCTGAACAAACAATCCAGCTTGTTTTAGCATTTTGATTGCATTGAGGCATTTCTCAAAAGTACCAGTGCCTCTCATCCACTCATGGTTCAAGTACAGGCCCTCAAGAGGAATTTGAATGCTTCTGAAAGTCATCTCCTTTATTGAGTTTACCTTGTTCTCGTCAAGTAATGTACCATTTGTTACAAGCTCAAGAACAAAATCCATTTCGTGAGCACATCGGAGAATATCGAGTAAATCCGAGCGCATAAAAGGTTCGCCGCCCGAAAATTCTAATTCGACAACTCCTAGCTCGAAAAGTTGTGACAAGATGTTTTTTATCTCATCGAAAGACAGCTCGTTCTCCTTTCTTGCTCCTCCATCCATATAACAATGCTTGCATCTCAAGTTGCAAGCAGTTGTGATAATGAAGGAAACTTTTCTTAACTCGAACATCTTAACCCACTACCTTCTCTTTCGATTATTTCTCTCTTTTCCAACTCTGCAAGCACCTCATTGACATCTTGGCTTGCAACATCTGGATCGATTCCGTAAAAGTCTGCATAAGCCTTAATTACGGCCTCCTTTTCGTGCAACTCCATCAACATTGTCCAAATTACTTTCCCACTTTCGTTCAATTCGACAAGCACACCTTTCTGATAATTGTAAAGTAAAGCTTTTGAATCAAAGATCCTCTCTTTCACCTGATTCTTTTTCTGGTAACGCACTTAATCATAGCCCCCCTTTAGCCCAGCTTTACTCCGTTGAGGAGTTAGGAAGAATTGGTGCAGGCAAGGACAATCTCTAGGAACTACAAACGCTTAAACATCAGACACACCAAGAGTATGAGGAGCAGCTAAAACGCGCGTTACTTTAATTACTGGCTTAACGTACTTGCGCACTACTCTCACCTCCTTCTAGTCAGCATTGAAATCAGTCCCTGCCTGCACCAAATTCTCGTACCCCCATGGTTTAGCTCGCAGGCCTTAGGCTAAGCCAGGACTCATGGGCAAGTCCATAAGAGTTAAACTTCCATCCTCTATATTTATCTATGCGGTGAGGATACATAATTTCAGCCCAAATTAAGGCAAAGGCAGGAAACTTCTCGTTCATATAACGTTGAGCTTCTTCCAAGCCGTTCTTATATTCTTCTGCTGACTTGGCAAAGTTTATTTTTTGATAGATTCTCACAAATTCAGGATCGGAACACGTTCCAGTGGCACCCTCAGCATCCACGAGAAGTCCAATACCTCCATGTGTTTGCACCCCAAAAGGTGTGCAAGTCCCTACAAACAACCAGTAGTCTCGATCGCGGAACCATCTGCTTCTGTTTTTCTCAAGGTTCCCAATAACTTCTGTGTCAAGAAAAGCATCGATCCCCACTGCTTTAAGCTGCTGGCAAATTACTTCCGCCAACCTGGTATAGATCTTGTCTACATAATCTTGAGGTGTTACCGGAAACCGTAGCTTCTTTCCGTCAGGGAATTCTCTAATTCCGTCACCATCGCGATCCCTAAATCCCAGTTCTTCAAGGAGTGCTTTGGCCTTTTCAGGGTTGTACTCTAGTTTGGGGAAGTTAGGATTATGCTCAGGAATCGAAGGGGGTATATAACCCTTTGTTGGTATTTGACCATACCCTGCTGCTGCCACATCTATCAGCTGTTGGTAATTTATGGCGTAAGAAACCGCTTCCCTGAATTTCTGTTCTTTCATTGGGTAATATTCATCGCGATGATTGAAGGCCAAAAGATAGCGTATTCCAGCATCTGGGATAAGCCCCAATTCTATGTTTTTATCACCCGAAAGCGCAGCAGCATAAGAGCTAGGAACGGGGCGATAGTAACCGAAAACCCCATCTATTTCTCCCCTTTTCAGCGCTAGAACCATACTGTCTGTTGTCTTAAATTGCCTGATTTGAAGCTCTTTTACTGCAACCTTGCCTGCAAAGTAATTGGGATTAGCCCGAAAATATGCAGTTTGGGCCGCAGGGTCGTATTTCTCAAAGATGAAAGGACCACAACCTATCATCCCTTTTTCATCAAGATATTTATTAGGAACTTCAACAGATTCCCAAATATGCCTGGGTAAAATACCGCCATATAGTGCATTGTCTAGCAAATGGGTTCGGAAGACCGGTTGCTTGAAGTAAATGGTAACAGTATAGTCATCCTTTGCCTCTGCCCGCTCAAAGTGGTGGCCATAGTAGCTCTTCTTGTGTTTAGCATAGTAATTGTAAGTAAACTCAACGTCTTTTGCTGTCACTGGTTTGCCATCATGCCACTTGGCATTTTTAACCAAGTGGAAGGTGATCGACTTTCCGTCCGGTGCCACCTCCCACTTTTCAGCCAACAAAGGCTTGATTTCATTATTAGAGTCCACGGTCGTCAGTCCGACATGAGTTAACCCAGAAGGAAAGATATTTTGCCCCCAGGTAAAGCTGAACTTGTTGATAGGTTCTAAGTCAAGAGTGGTTCCTAAAACTAATGGTTTACTTGCGACCTTCTCCGGGTGACCAGCTTCGATGATTGCTGTCCGGGCGGCAGCATCCCAATCCACTTTAGCCCCGAAGGCTTCAGCGATAAAGCGCAGGGGAACCACAGTGCGGCCACTCACTATCTTTGCCGGTACCTCTAAAACTACCTCAGTGACTCCCTTTTCGGTGATGGATACGATCTTGCTGCCAACGGTTATCCTGGCAACAGTATCTCCTTTTCTGATGGTCACCGTCCTGGTTTTCGCGTCCCATTCGACCGAGGCTCCTAAAGCTTCGCAAAGCGGCCTGACAGGAACCAGCACCCTTCCCTTTTCAATGAACGGCTGGATGTCGAAGGTTAGAAACTGGTTGTTGACTGCAACTTTTACCTGGCCGGCCGATACAGGAACCGCAGCAAAGAGGTTTACGGCCAGCATCAACACCAAGAGAACCGCTAGAGGCTTACTTAACTGTCTCATAACTTGAACCACCCTCCTCTGTGGCTTTCTGAGACATTCGGGATTAGCTTATTTGACAGCCTCCCGTTCTTCCCGTGCTTTCAAAACATGGTAGCAGGTGAAATCTTCTGCATAAAAATCTCCGGTATGGAGCACTGCCAGGGCACGGCAGTAACCCGCGCACACCTTTTTGTACCTGCACGTGCTGCAGACGCCTTTCAGTAGTTCTGGGTTGAACTCGCGGAATGCCTTCATGACGGGGGCGCCTTCCCAGATTGTTTCAAATCTTTGTTTCCTTACATTGCCTGCGTTAAAGGTCATGATCTCGCACGGACTCACCGTACCATCCGGTTTCACCAGGCACCAGGTTTTGCCACACGGACATAAGATGTTCCCTTCCTGCAAGTACTGCTGAAATACTTCCTCTTCTAAAAATCCACAAGGGTCCGCCGATATCTCGATTTTGTCTCTGTATTTCTCCTTGATCTTTTTTACGGTCAGGTGGAAGGAACGCATCCCCTTTGCATTGAGCATCAGTTCTTCCTTATAGCCCATCCCCCTACCGGCCGGGAAAAAGCGGACAAAACCCAGCTTCTTCGCCCCCATGCTGACTGCGAGGTCTGCTATCTTCTCAAGTTCTCCAACGTTTCGCCTGGTCGCGGTAGCCCGAACGGCCACACTGACTCCTTCCTCAGCGAGCAGTCTTATGCTCTCTAAGACAGCCTCATATGTCCCATCCCCCCTTAAGTAGTCATGGTTTTCTTTTAGGCCATCCAGGCTGACCTGGACGTGCTTCAGGCCCAGGTCGCCTAGTGTGCTCGCCACCTCCCGATCGACAAGGGTCCCGTTGGTGATCAAAACAACCGAAAAATCCAGGCCCTTGGCATATTCGATGATCTCAAACAAATCGGGCCGCAGCAAAGGCTCACCACCGCTGAATTCCACCTCCACTGTGCCCACCTGAGAAAGTTCCCTGAGCAACTGCTTGACCTCATCCAGACTCAGCTCATTCTCCAGCTTCTCCCCGGCGCTGGCATAGCAGTGGCGGCACCTGAGGTTGCACTGGTTGGTCAGCTCCACGGTCACCACCAATGGCGTATAAATTTGCCCACCCCCTAAATAAAAAACCGCGAAAATCCTCCTTGCCTTCACGGCAGGTAGAAACCTTCGCGGTTTCTCTTCTTACATATTCTGTTGTTTCTTGGTTTTACATCACTATTGCTTTTTGTCAAAATATATCACAATATATCACAAAACACCACTAGTAAAAAGCCTCCCCTCGCCCCAATGTGCAGGCGAAATCTGGATAAATCTCTTGATTCCTGGAAAATACTGCTGTTTTTTGACTTCATTTTCTGTCTACAACTCAAACAGCTTCAAAGCTCCCAATAGCGCCCTTAATCATCCCAGACGGGATTGCTCTTTTTCGGCGTAGATCACCGCATCCCGATACCAGCATTTGACCCACAGCGTGCCGTCATCTTTAGTGACGAGCTTTCCTTCCGCATCCAGGAAGGCGCGCACTCTGTCTTCATCTTCCGGGGTGATTTCTTCATCGTGGCGCCAGGTCTTGACCAGCAGGTCCCAGGGGTAAAGGTAGCGCCTGGTGTTGATCTCCACGTTGGCCTTGATCCCCAGCTGGTAGACCACATTATAGAGGACAATATAGTCGGGAGGGGGCTCGTAGTCGCTCACGAAGAGGGGGTACACCGCGGCCAGGGAGCTGCCGGCCTGGGTGATCAAGAAAAGAACGCCTCTGGTGCAGTCCCACATCTTCATCAGGGCATCCTTGATGTCGGGCATGGCAAAGCAGTAGGCGGCGTTGACCAGATCGTACTCTTGCAATTCCTCCGGCGACACGTCCTCCCAGCGCTTGTTGATGATCTTGATGTTCTCCAGCCCCTCCGCTCTTTTCAGCAGCCTCCGGATCTGCCCCTTGGAAGGTTCGACAACAGTGACTTCTCTAACGACTCTAGCCAGGGGAACGGCATAGGCGCCGTCCCCTGCTCCAATATCTAGAACCGTAGAGTTCGGGCTAAGGTAACGCTTCATCTTTTCCAAGATGGCCCCAGGGTAATTTTTGTACTCGCAGCCGAAATACAGCTCATCAGGGTAATTGTCCCAGTAGTCTTCATTGGTGAGCCCTTTTTCTTTCAGCCTCTTTGTCCAGAAGTACTTCTCGCGCTTCTGGTGCCACACGGCCGCCCAGTCAAGCTCCATTTTCACAACCCCCTTTTCATCTTCCTATTGCCCCTCAGCAGTCAGCCTGGTGATTTCCTTCCCGTTAAAGAAAAGCTGACCGATCTCCGGAGCAACCCTATCTACTGTTCGGATTGAACTTCTGGTGCTTAGGAAAGAGAAACTGGCAGTTCCCTCCATCCCTAGTTTCCTTATTTTTTAGCTCGATACCCCTGACTGTGTCTAGGGGAAAAACCCTACTTCCCCGGAACTCCAGCGGACCAGCGGGGTTCTGCCTCCTCCACGGCGTATCCTAAGAGCACGAACCCCAAGACCGCAAAAGAAATGCAGAACACAGGGGGGAGGTACCACCACCAGTAGCCGTTGACGATCCCCCCGTGGGTGAAGGCGTAGTGTAGCATCATTCCCCAGCTCTTTTGCGTCGGGTCGCCAAGCCCGAGAAAGCTTATTCCCGCTTCCGTGAGCATA
>NZ_JABUEX010000080.1:0-7921 GCF_013314835.1 Syntrophothermus sp. | reverse complement strand
TAAAACGGGTCAGGCCGTTGTGAAAGGAGATCTTCTCTTCCAGCCGCTTGAAGAGCCGCTTTGCCTTTCGGGTCATCCCTTTTCCTTCCCCAGGCAAGGAATTAACCTTCTGATTAAGCTCTTCCCTGATAGACTCAAGCCTCCCCGGCGTTAATTGCTGTCTGTCCCGGCAGCTTTTTTGTCCGGTTTCTTTTTCGATCCGTCTGCATTATCTGCTTTTTTCTTCTGATAAGTTATCTTTTTCGCAAATTCCGCCAGGGCATCAAGTAGCGCGCTTTTGTTTTCGATCAGGTACACTCCATATCTGTCTATATCTTCCCGGGTGTACTGGCTGCCGCTGGCGTCGAAATATCTGATGACAGCCATACCGTGCCCTTTGGCAACCTGGCCTCCCAGCACCCCGCGAAGCGAGATCATCGCGGTCATGGCCCGGAAAGCCAGCCGGTTCATTTCGCTGTCGTCGGTTAAAACATTGACCTGGACAAACTTTGTCCCGGCAGGTATCACTTCAAAGCCGAAAACAGCCCCGTATTTATCATCGTCTTTTCCGGCCGGTTCTTCCTTCGGCTCGGTTTTTTCTGCCCTGCGCATATATCTCACTACGCTGGCTTTTTCGCTGATAAGGCTGCTTGCAGTTAATTCAAAGCTGTCCCATTCTTTTTCTTCCATATCAAACTGCTTTACCAGGGCTTTTGAGATTAAAAGGCTGATCAGGCTTTTAGTCTCGGAAACAAGCGGGATCATGATCCCGATCCGGCACTGGCCTTCGATCATGTGGCCGTGATAGTTGCCCCCCAAAAGCGACCAGATTGGGAACGATCGGCTTATCCGGTCGTATGTTTCCATATCCAGCTGATCTGGAGTGTCGTTTTTATGGGTCGCTCCCCCATTGTGCAAAAAGAAAAATATGTCGCTGGCAATATCGGAGGTCGCAAACAGCTTATTAAACTTTTCCCGTTTGTCAATCCCCAGCGTTTTCAGAGTGTAGCCCAGAAGCAGCCGCCGCCCGATGCCGCGCACCGCGTTGCCTGAAATAACCGGCAGGTCAATCCTGGTTTGAACACCGGTTAATTTGTCTTCGGCAAGAATCGGCATCCGACGGAAACGCACTGGTTCCCCTGTATCGGGTTTGACATTGTACGGGGGTATTTCCCCATGATGAATTGGCGTCAGTGCGGTAACAAACCCGTACACTGTTTCTGCAGCCTGAAAGTTCACAATCCTCGGCGCTTTTTCTGACAAAAAGCGCCTTTCCCTCCTTTCACAAAATTTTTTTGCGGGCAAACAGCTCGCAAAAAAAAAAAAAACAGCAGCCCCGGCACATCAACCGGAGCTGCTGGAGTTTTGAACATTTTTTTAAAATTCGATGTTGAACCTTGCTCACCAACTCTTTCAGCTACATTATATCCAGCCAGACGAAAAATGCAAGAGTTTTTTATGAAAATAAAAAACCCGACGCAGTAAATTTTAACTGCGTCGGGTTTTGAACATTTTTTTAAATTGTTAACGGGTGGGACTAATGGGCAGTTAGTCCGACTGAATTATACCATACCAGCAGAAATTTGCAACAGACTACCGCAAAATTTTTTTGAATATCCTGCCGAGAAAATTCTTCCTTTCCGGCTTGCACCCCTGTCCGGCAAAAACCGGGAAGATTTTGTTGGCGATTTCCCTGATCGAAACCGCAAACTCGCCGTCCGGCTCCCACAGCACCAGCGGCGTGCCCCGCTTGACGGCTTCCCTGACTCTGCCGTTTTCTTTCACCACCCCCAGCGTGGGATAGGGCATGAATTCGTCCATTTCTCGCAGTTCCATCCCGCCGGCCATGCCGTGCATGTTCACGATCCGGTAGCACTTGTCGCTCACTTTCAAATTGGTCAGCGTCTCGTTGATCTGGACCATGCCCCGCACCACCTGAATATCGGGCGTTACCACGACCAGAATGCAGTCCGCGTGGTCCGCCGCCGCCCAGGAGACTTCCAGGTTTATCGACGGCGGCAGGTCCAGCACCACAAAGTCGAAATTCCGCCTGAAAATCTCGATCACTTTCCGCACCAGGTCTTCGTTGACGTAGGCGATGCTTTCCGGCGTCGGGACCGAAGGCAGCACCCACAGGCCGCTGCGGTGCCTGACGAGAAACTCGCTCAGCTCGTCGGCGTCCATGTCCGCTGTGTGCTGAAACGCCAGAATGTTCCGGCCGCCGATTTCTTTTTCCGGCGAACCAAGATTGAGGTGCACCGACACCGTGCCGAACTCGTTCAGGTCGATGATCGCCGCCCGCACCGACAGGTCGGCCTGGGCCGCCACCGCGCAGGCGATGTTGACGGCCATCGTCGTCTTTCCGACCCCTCCCTTCGGGCTGATCACCATCGCGACCGTCTTTTTGACGGCCTGAATCTCCCGCACGGTTTTGATCTCCTGATACTTCGCTTTCGGCCCCGAGCCTTTTTCAAACAGCGGGAGCCGGCTGCTCTGCTGGGTTAAAAGTTTCCGGTAGCGGTCGACCGCTTCTTCGATGGCAGGCCCGATGTCGGCGTCGGTGTAGGGTTTGGTGAAGACCTGCTGCACGCCGATTGCTGTCGCCTTCCGCCACAGGTCCATCGAACCCGAATCGGTAACGATGAACACCTGGGTGCCCGGCGACGCTTTGGCGATTTTCTCCGCCGCCTCCAAACCGGACATGTCGACCAGCCCGTGGTCAACGACAGCTGCGTCCGGGGCGGAGTCTTCCGCCCACCGGATAGCTTCGCGGCCGGTTGCGGCAAGGTACGCCACCCTGATCCGGGGATGACCGTAAAACATGCTCCTGGCTTTTTCTCTCCATATCGGGTCGTCGTCCACAACCAAAAGATGGATTTTGTCGGTTATTTTGATTCACCCGCCTTTCCACCAAAGAAATTTTTCAATCGGTCAATTAATCCCTGCGGTTTTCCGGCTGGCTGCTGGAGCAGCCGCCGCTTCAGTTTGGTTATCTCCCGGCCAAAATCTTCCCGGCTGTCCGCAGGAGGCGCCGCCGCTGCCAGCGGAAGGCCGAAGCCGGCGGCAATGCGGCCGGCTGTCCTTTCCAGGCCGGGCGGGAGTTTGTTTAAGATTATGCTCAGTTTGCTCTGCGGCACTTTCCCGAAAGGGAACACGCCGGTCAGAAACGCCTCCAGCAGCTCCAGGTCGTTTTTTTCGGGCGTGGTCACCAAAAACACTTCGTCCGCCAGTTCAAGCGCGGAGAGTGAGATGTCGCTTAAGTAACTGCCGCAGTCAACCACGGTCAGCGCAAAATGGCGCTGAAGCACGCCGAGCGCGTTCGCCATCAATTCTGCGGTCAGGCTGCCGATTTCCCAGACTTCGGTCACTGCCGGCAGAAACCAAGCTTTTGATTCCGTCCGGTTCAGGTAACGGTGGGCGATGCCTTCCCTGTTTCGGTTGGCGCAGGGAAAATCAATCCACGACGCCAGCGACATTTTGCAGGTTTTCGCTCCCAGGTACTGTCCCGGCTGGCTGAGCAGGCAGCGGGTGTCGGTGTCGATTAAAACAGTGTCGCATTCTTCGGCAGCTGTTTCAGCCAGATGCGCCGCAATAAACGATGTGCCTGCCCCGCCCCGGCAGGAAACGAAAGCCGCAATCTTCGCCGCCACCGGCGCCGGCCCTTTCGTCTTTTCCACTTTTTCGACCAGGTAGTTTATGCCGGTTTCTCCCTGCAGGTTGAAAAATTTGCAAACCGCTTCAACCTCTCTCCCGCGTTCGGTCGGGTACGCTCTCAGCGCCGCCCACTTCCTGTATTCTCCCGCCGGCGCGCTGACGAACGGGACGTAAGTCTTACCGTGCCGCATGATGACTTCCAGCACCGCGCGGTTCTGGTCTTCCGCGAAACCCAATAGAACGGCGTCGCACGCCCCGACGTGCCTTTCGAGCGAATCGACCAGCGAGCCCGGGTCGGACGCCGACAGGACCGCCGTCAGTTCCGGGCATCTGGCAATTTCGCTCCGCACCCTTTCGATAAACCCGGGCGGGCCGCCGACTGCTATGCTGATCAATCAGTTTCCCCCTTTCCCA
The DNA here is from genome assembly GCF_013314835.1 of Syntrophothermus sp. Lineage (NCBI taxonomy): Bacteria > Bacillati > Bacillota > Clostridia > Eubacteriales > Syntrophomonadaceae > Syntrophothermus > Syntrophothermus sp. Next base: position 3,874 of record NZ_JABUEX010000080.1, on the reverse strand, counting down.
GAATGGCTGCTAACGTCCCCACCGCTTCGGCGATTTTCAGGCTCCGGTTCGACGCCGGGACGTTTACCGCCAGCGCCGCCGCGCAGCCCTGGTAGTCGTCATCCACCGTGATTACTGGAATGTTCGGAAAGGCCGACTTCACCACTTCTTCAGGCAGCTCGGGCCGCCGGCGGTTGTAAACCACCGCGCGCGCCTTCGGGATGGCTTTCGCCGGCTCAATGCACTGCACCAGATCCGGGCTCACGACCAGCACCACCGCGTCCACCCGGTCAAATTCCCTGAAGGATGGTGATGTGTCAACCACTATTTTGTCCGCCTGGAGGGTTTCCAGCATGTTCAAATCTCCCCTGACAGACTGAAAGTGGCAGTGCGCGTTCGGCGGGTCGGCGGTGTCAAGGAGGACCGTCTTCAACCCCAGCGCCGCGTAGTGCTCCGCCAGGGACGCCGCGAGCGTCGTCCGGCCGGTCCCCCCTTTGGGGCTGACAAACGCGATCACTTTAACCGGCCTGATCTCTTCCAGCATTTTTTTGAGGTACGGCGCGATCTGTTTGATGTGCGCTTCGGCTGTCCCGGTGACCAGGATGTTTTCGGGCGCCACCCCTTTTTTGATGAACTGCTGGGCTTCGTCGGGCAGGGCGATTACCGCCACCGTCCTGGCCGGGTCTGACACGTCACCGGGCGTGAAGACGATATGCGCTTCCGCTTCCTGCCTGGAGGCCGTTTCGCAGTCAAGGTATCCGGCCAATTTTTCCGGCTGTTCCAATGCAATCCAGACGCGTATCAACCTCTCCCCCTGACCAGACGGTCCAGCAGGCTGGAGCCGCGCTGCCTGCGGCCGGCCGCCTCTTCCGCCACCGCGCATATCCACTCTCTGCTGTCCGCTTTTTTCATCTGCAGGACGGTTTTGCCCGCTCGCTTTGCCGCTTCAAACGCCGGGTCTTCGGGGATCTCCTTCCAGACTTTGAAGCCGCCCATCTCGGCCACGTGTTCCGGCCGGTAGTAGCTGGCCGGCGTCACTTTGTTCACCACTAAAACGGCTTTGCCGCTTTCCACCCAGTCCCGGTGGGCGCTTAAAAAACGCTTGATCAGGGTCTCCATGTAGCCCTGTTCGGGTATGGTCAGGAGAAACGCTCTGTGTGCCATCGACAGGGCCATTCTCGCGTGGGGCGCGAAGGGATTTGTGCCGAAGTCCACGACGATGACTTCGTATTCGCGGCTAAGTCTGGACAGGATTTCTTCGGCGTCTTCGTCGGTGAGCCGGCCGTTCCGCCCCGAAGGGAGCAGCCGGAAACCCGCGGAATGGGCAACCAAACGGCGCGGGAGTTCTTTGCCGTACTCTCTCCAGTTGTCTGTATTGGGGTATCTGTCCACCTGTTCTAATAATCCCAGGACTTCCGCGAGATTCCCTTCCAGGTCGAAGTCAACCACTGCGGTCGAACGGCCCTGCATCGCAAAATATGCCCCCAGATTTGACGCCAGCGCGGTCTTGCCCACGCCTCCTTTTGTGCTGAAGGAAGCTAAAAGCAGGGTGTCCTGGTTGAACAGCGGGCTTATATAGGGTTCGATCCGGCCGTTTTCTTCTTTTTCTTCAGGTTTGTTTTCAATCGACCCGGAAGGTTCAAATGTGTTATTCGCAGGTTGAGCCGGGACTTCAAACCTGACAGGGCTTACCGGCAGTTCCCCTTCTGTCAGCCGCCAGGCTTCCCAGCAGACAGATGACAGCCCGCAGACGCGGAACCCTTTTTCTTTGAAAACAGCGATGGTTTCCCAGTCTGTCGGCGCGTCGATCACCAGAACGCCCGGCAGGCCCAGGGCTTTGCGGAACAATTCTTCCTTGTCCCGGCCGCCGAACCGCGAATACCACGATGTTGACGCAACCACGGCTTTTGACTTTTCGAGCGTTTCGGTTGTAGGGATTCCATTGATTTTTAAAAGCTCACGGACCGCTTCCGAACCGGCAACGAATACGGACACAGAATCAGCTCCTTTCTTGCAGCCAGTCAGCAATTTCTTTTTCGCCGTACAGCGTTTTCTCCTGGACTGTTAGAGCAGGCAGCCTGTCCAGGTTCAGCCTGTCTGTGCAGACGTATACGGGGTCCTTGAGGCCAACCGCATCGGCTTCTGCCCTGGCGTCCCGCAGGTCTTTTTCCAGATCGCCCCCTGGGAAGCCGTACACCAGCGCGGGCCTTTTGTCCGCGGGTAGTGAAGCGGCTGCCTTCAGGACAGGATAGCAGTGAGAGCACCAGGGCGCGAAAAACAAAACCGGTTTGCTGCTGTCAAGCAGTAATCGGCGCCCGCTTTCATCTACCACATGAAAACCTGATTTTTCTGCCGGAACTGGTGACGAAGCCTTTTCTTGGACTGCGGGAAGATTTGCTTCGGGTTTATGCGGTTGTTCTTTCGGCGTGAACATCAGGCCAGCACAGAACACGGCGGCAGCCAGCACAACCGCCAGCGGCCCGCATGCTGACAGCGCAACCGCGAACATAATCAGGGCCGACAGCAGGCACCATATACAGTATGCTTTGATGAGTATGGCCTGGGCAAAAACCAGATACGCTTCAACCCCCAGGCCCGTTAAGGAAAGCCATTTTACAGCCTGTTCCTTGTTTGCCAGGGCAGCCAGCAGGATGAAGATGTACCCGAACACCCCGGACCAGGCCACCGGGACGCCTGCTATCCTGGCGTAAGGGCTGGAATGGACCGGACTGCAGCCGCCTGTACAGTTGTACGCCGTGAGAGCCAGGTACAGGGAAATGACTGCTCCAACTGCGCTCAGGGTAGCGATGAACTTTCGCGGCATTGCATCCCCCCGAAAAAAATAAAATCGCGGACGCGCGTCCGCATAATAAAATAGCCCCGGTGTTTAAACCAGGGCTGCTGGAGTTTTGAACATTTTTTTGCAAATTTGATGTTGAACTTACCTGCTGATTCTTTCAGCTACATTATATCCACTTCCTTGAAAAATGCAAGACTTTTTAGTACCGTCTGAAGGTCATATATTGTGAGCCGCTACAGAGGAGAGAAAAGATAGCCAGAAACAAACAATTTTCCCTATCTTTCATAGAAATGACTACGCGACGGAAACCTCGGAATTCATTCCGAGGAGGAAGTCGCATGCCCTCCTTTCGCATAATAATGTACTTGCTCTTTCTAGCAGTTTTAGCTTTTTACAACTTGCCGAAGGACTAATTTTAGTTCCGTCAAGTCTTCTTAAATCAAAGTATCCGCTGGCTCTCCTGCCCCAGACAAAACATTCCTGCCCTTCGTACAATACCTTGTCGAATAACTGAAACCCAAACAGGTATCTGGGAGCCTTGTTTGCTTTACGAATGCCGCCCTTAATAGGATTAGCTTTATACAGTTGCCTGTTTTGCCCCCGCATCTGTTTAAAGAAGTACCATGTACCGTCTGATTTTGCTTGAGGGTTACCGCTAATGCATCGGGCATCTGTCCTATGGGTCTTTCCCAAACCGTTGGTAATTCTGGTGTGTTTGGTAATATAGCCATAGGTTAAGCTGACATTCGGATATGACGCTTTAAGCCTGTTATATACAGCCCACCGCATGATCCCTATAAAAGCGGCATCTCTGAATGACTGTCCTCTTTTTAGATTTAGTTTCAACTTTCCTGCGTGGTAGTCTTTATGGCATTGTTCGCAAAGAGTTATAAGATTATTTGGTGCATCCCCTCCTGTTTTACGGCTTTCTATATGATGGACTTCAAGTATCTTGTTCTGACAACCTTGGCCGAGTAAAATTTCAGTAGGCACCAGAAGGGGATCAGCCCCCTGAAAAAGAAATGAGACCTCGCCCAAAAAAACACCCAAAGTCAAACTAAAGGAGTGTGAGGTCTCATGTTAAATATTCGCCAA